>JBJEDY010000024.1:0-2840 GCA_051872535.1 Bacilli bacterium
AAGAGAAGTCTATTTGACTTCTCTGGTTAACTAGGTTGTTAGTTTTCTTGTTTATCTTTACTTTTATTATTTAAAACTGCATTTATATTAATAGCTGGTAAAATAATTGGCATTACATTAGCTGAAGATGTATAAGTTGAAATAATTGCTCGTAAATATGGATACATAATTGCAATAGCATTTGCTTCGTAATGAGAGATGTCGTCATCTCCATCTAATTCGAAAAATCCTATTATTTCCACGCTCATGTTAAATGGTGCATCTTCAACATCTTTAAAAATATCTGTTGATAATGATATTTCCATTTTATTTTTTTCTTCATTAATTTTAGTTACGTTATTAAAATTAAATGTCATTTTCCAAACTTTATTATTATCTGTTTGGTTCTTATTATAATTAAATCTAACACTGTTGACAATGTAATTTACAAATCTTAAGCTGCTGTTGATAGGTTTTCTTTCCATGTATTATTCTCACTTTCTAAATTAAATTTATTTAATATATTGGCATCATACGTACAACTTTCTAGTTGTATTTTTTCACTCAAATCATCTATTGCACTTTCAATTATATTATCTGGAGTATTTTTTATTTTTTCTAATAGTTTTTGCAATAATTCTGGATTGTTTTTCATTTTCATATACCTCCCTATTTTTTATAATTGTATCAAAATATAATTTGCCATTTTCTGCATCTACATCGATTTCTCTATATGATTCTATTACCTTTTCGTTTTTTACGCATATTTGTTTCTGTATACACGGTAAAAAATTCCCATATTGTTTCTTTATCTTTTTTCCATATATATCTTTAGGATAATCTGCAATTATTATGTCAAACATAGAAATATATTTTTCTCCAGTTTTATATTCTAATTCTTCTAACAACCTAATTATCTCTATATCGTTCCCGTTTTTTATTTTTGCTATTTTATCAGGAAACCTTTCTTGAATATTATCCAAAATGGCTTGATATAATTCGTATCCTAAAGGATCATTTAAATCTAGCAAATTATATTCTTCATAATTTAATATACACTTTATTACAGCACATTGTTCTTTATAATATTCATAATCATTATTTCCATTTGTATATTTTATTATTCCCCATTCTATTGCATAATACAAGTTTTCATAAAAATATATTCCAGTTCCAAGCCAATGACCTTCTAAAGCTTTTGAGGCATCAAATTTATGAAGTAATATATTTGCACAGCATTCTTTAGTAGTTCCATGATATCCTATTAATGTTTTTTCATTCATTTCTGCTCCTAATATATATTCTATTTCATATTTTTTAGAACCATATTATGCTTACTCCTTATTACATTATAGCACAAGTTTTACATAATATCAAGTTTTTCCTTATTTAACCATTTTATATCACTTTTCTCAACTCCTTGTCAATACCATTTTCAAAACTCGCATTTAAATCGTTTTACAGCCCTTTTTATTTTTAATTAATATAGTTACATACCTTGAAAAACGCAAAAAAAGAGCTAGATCAGAAATTAATCTAATCTAGCTCTTGATTTTTATTTTACACATCTTGTATCAACTGCAAATCCTATTTTATAATTTCCTGTATTTCCTACTTGATATCTTACCATAGGTGCTCCATTAAATATTCCAAAACATTCACATTCTTCATATTTATTTAAACTTCCTATTTTTACTGTATGATTACAATCTGCATATATAGGTTCTACTGTTTTTCCATTTTTAAATTTATACATAGGTATCTCCTCGCTTCCTTTTACCTCTGCTACAGGAACTGTAGTAGTAGGTTGATTTAATTTATTTGCTACATCATTTTTGAATTGTATCCAGGCATCTGGATTTTCTACATAATACTTTGGACAACATTTGCCTGTTACATCATAATGTCTTATTATGTTGTCTATTGTTAAGCTATATCTTTTACATATATCTGCACATAATTCTACTAAGTTATTGTATGTAACATCATTAAGTTTTCCTGTTGAATCTGGGTGACATGATTCTATTCCAATTGATTTTCTGTTCATGCTATAACTTCCACTATGAAATGCTACTTCATTTTCTGGAATACATTGTATTATTTCTCCAGTTAGTCCAACTACATAATGAGAACTTGCATAAGTTTTATGCGTATCTTTTAAATTTTCAAAATAGTTTCTATTTGCTGTAGCGCTTGAACCTGGATTTCCTACATAGTGTACTACTATGTTTTCTATTTTATTTTGCTTTTCTCCACTTCTTGAGTATGGGTTTATTGTCAATAATTTTTCTTCTATATTATTCATTTTCCCCACCTCTTGTATCTTCTTCTTCTAATTCCATTGTTTCTACTATTTCTTCTTCCATAGCTATTCCTCCTTATTATTATTATTCAATTTCTTCTTCCAACTTTCTGGAAGTGGGAAACCTAGTTTATCGCAATTTTCTGCAAGTGACACTAATTCCATATAGCATACATAAATTATTAGAAAATACATTATGAAATCTGCCCCTATTGCAAATTTTGCTAAGATTCCTATAAAGATATATACAAGTTCTGCACATTTCTTTCCTAATCCATCTCGCATTTTTGAACTTGATACCTTATCATCTTTCCATGCTCCATAATATCCTGTTATTACATCTAATAACATTAAAAAAACTGGTGTTACTAATGCCCACCAGATATTTGTAAAATGAATGTTTTGTATTAATTCTTCCATTATTATTCTCCTATTCTGCTACACTTGTAGCTGATAAATTATTTATTATTGTTTCTAAATCTTTTTTATAATTTACTTTTAATGTTCCTATTCCACTCATAGATACATTTGTTACACCTTTGTATGTGTAGAAGCTGTT
>JBJEDY010000025.1:0-2733 GCA_051872535.1 Bacilli bacterium
CGCTCCATTTGAAGACAACTTACGGACTAATTAAAGTTCGTAAGTTTTTATTTTATATAAAGATAATGTTCTCTTTCTAGAAAGGAGGACATTTTTTTATGCTTGAATTTAAGACTATTGAAGAACTAAAACTTAATCCTAAACTATTAGAACTTATAAAAAACTATACTTATAAAACTAAAAAAGGAAAAGTTAAAGTTCTTCTACATACTAATTTACAGTTTATTGAACCAACCCAATATTTAATTACATATCCAACTACTCTTACTATACTTGAATATAAAGTAAATGAGATTAGTAATAAACCATTCTACATTAAAGAGCATAAAGAAAAGTATAATTTAAAAGAAATTGAAACTTTTTTAAGAAATTTTTAATTTAGACTATACTTTTTGGCATTTAAGTTAGGAAACATATAGAAGGACTAATTTAAAAATTTATTTAATTAGACTTCGTAAAACTCACTTTAAATGAGGAAAATAATGAGAAATATTAAAAATTTTTAATTTAGTGTTTATTATTTTGCATTTAAGTTAGGAAACATATGAGAGGTATTTTAATATTTCTCAAAATTTAAGGAAAGGAGGAAATTTATGAGATGTGGTGTTTATGTACGAGTATCTACTGATGACCAAAGAGATAATGGTTATTCTATTGATTCACAACTTAGAATGATTAAAGAATACTGTGAAAAAAATGATTATGATATTGTAGATGTTTATAATGATGCAGGTCATTCTGGAAAAGATTTAATGAGACCAGAAATGCAAAGACTACTTAAAGATATCAAATCAAAAAAGATTGATAAGTTAATTGCTATTAAAGTAGATAGATTAACTAGAAATAACTATGATGGTTTTTGGTTACTTAATTATTGTGAAGAACATGATGTTAAGATTGAACTAATACTTGAACCTTATGATGTATCTACTGCTAATGGTGAAATGATATTTGGTATGAATTTAGTATTTGGACAAAGAGAAAGAAAAGAAATTGGAGCTAGAACTAAACGTGCTATGGAAGAAATGGCACTAGAAAAAGTACACCCTAGCAAGGCACCTTATGGCTATATTAGAAACAAAGATACTGGACATTTGAAAGTAGAGCCAATTGAAGCACAAGTAGTTAAAGAAATATTTGAACTATGTAAAAAAGGACATTCAATAAGAAATATTGCTACTATTATGAAAGATAATAATGCTTACTTAAAACAAGGAAAATGGAAAGCAGATAAAGTTTATAAGATACTTACTAATTCTATTTATATTGGTATATTTGAATATGGAAAATACAAAAGAAAACCTCAAGATGTTTTAAAAGTTGAAAATTATTGTGAACCTATAATAGATATCAATACTTGGAATATAACACGAGCAAATCTTGAAAAGAATAAGCATCCAAATTATGGAGAGCATATTCATTTATTTGCAGGTTTAGTAAAATGTCCAATATGTAGTGAAATACTTGCTGCTAGTGAATCTTTTAAAAGGTATAAGAATGAAACTAAAATCTATTATCATTTGCGATGTAAAAACTCTAATTGTAAAGGTTATGGTTATCACTATAATTCAGATAAAATTGAAAATAAATTAAAAAGAATTTTAAATGAATTAACTAGATTTATGTATGATAATTCTAACGAAATAATAACTTGTAGTTCTACTAAAAGTAAAGAAGTAAAAGAAATAGAAAAAACCATTGAAAAATTAAAAATTCAAGAGAAAAGATTAGTAGATTTATATTTAAGTTCTACTCTTGATGTAGAAACTATTAATCATAAGAATGATATTCTTAAAAAAGAAATTGATAAACTAACTAAAAAGAAAATTACTCTTGATCCGGATAACGACTTTAAAGAATACACAGTAGAACTTCTTAAAAAGTTAGATTGTGAACAAGAAAATGAAGATATTATATTTAAAAATAATTTAAGTTTTGCTTATTTATTTGATAGTTTAAATAGAAAAGCACAAAAAGAATTAATAAACAGATTAATATCTTCTATTGAAATAACTAGAGATGATAACTACAATATTGAGATTAAAAATATCAAATTTACTGAAGAATTTATCTCAAAAAGTACAAAAGATTATATTGAATATTTAAATGAATTACTAACCGATAATAATATTGGTATAACTTACAAGGAGCAAATCAATAAAGAAAAATTATTAGAATTAGAAAAAGATTATACCATTATGTCATTAGGAAAAATGGAAAATAATCTTTATTCTGAAGAAGAATTAAATGACTATATTAATTTAATGAAAGAACATTTTTATGTAGATGGAATCATAAATTGTCCTTATGTTGAGGGCAATAATATAGTTGATACTTTAATTCTAATACCAAAAACTGAAATAATAAATATTTAGAAATTAAGAAAGGAATGATAAAATTATGGAAATAAAATATACAAGACAAGGAGATTATTTAATACCAAATTTATATTTAGAAAAGGATGAAGATTGTGGAAGAATTGGCAAATATGGAGTACTAAGATTACACTTTATTGCTCAAAATAAACAAGCACTTTATGAGACACTTTTGATGACAAATAAACTAACTCATCATCTTCTTTTAGTCAGTGATTCTTGTGAAAGTTTATACAAAATATTAATGGAAGATTATATTAAAAATGATAAAAGACTGTCTGAAAAAAGCAAAGAATTAAATCCAATTGAATGGACAAAGTTAATGAATAATTACAAAAATATGGCTGAAGAAATTGTC
>JBJEDY010000026.1:0-13174 GCA_051872535.1 Bacilli bacterium
CTGCTGTTACTGTTAGAGATGATATTAATAAAATAACTACTACTAATAAAATTATATTTTTTACTTTATTATGCACAATACCACACCTCTACTCCTATATAAATTAATATAGTTTTTTATTTTTTTGCTTTATAATTAAAGTGAATTCATATCATATTTTCACTTTATTATTATTCTCTTATATATTCTATTTATTACTTTTTATTATACTCAAAAAATATGGGTACTGCAAGTATCTTATCTGGAGTTATGTTCTCTAATACAATTGTTATTAGGAGGATACTATATGATAAAAATTAACTTAATCGAATTATTAAAAGAAAATAATCGTTCTAAATACTGGTTATGTCAAAAAATGAATATGACATCAAGAAATCTTAATCGTATTATACGAGGTGAAACAACATCTATATCATTTAAATATATTGAAGAAATCTGTACATTACTAAATTGTACACCTGGAGAATTAATAACAATTATTCCGGAAAAGAAAAAAGAGCTTATTCACGAATGAATAAACTCTTTTATATTTGTGCAACATATTCTAATAACTTAATAAATGTATTAATAAATCTTGGATCTAGTCCTTCTTTTTTTAATTTTCTTATTTCAATACGTTTTTTATCAATACTAATATCACCAAATATGATTGATCCAATCTTTTCTTTTAATCCTGTTTCAATTTGTAAATCATTAATAATTGAATCAATATCTTCATTAATAAGTCTTACAGCATCTATTTCAATATCACGACCCTTACAATTTATAGTTAATTGAGAAGTAGTTGGTACATCATTTACTTCAACTATAAAGTCTGTATCGTCAGTATAACTATTTATGCCATCTATTTTATTTTGTCCTAAATAAACAATTACATCATCAGCTTGTCTAGTATTTCTAAATCTAATACGATAATTACGTTTCTCTGGAATAATACCACTTTTACCTTCTACAGGTCGTATTATCAAAGTATAATTATTCGCTAAATAGTTATAATCAATTCTTGTAACAATGTAATAACCTTCTTTATATAAAGTACTATTTCCATCATCTTCATATAAATTATATGTATTACTTTGACCAGGAAAAACATGTATTTCCATTGATTTAGGACTTGCTGTATCATTAATATTACTATCAAAATCTGCAAGAGGTATTATGGATCCACTCTTAGCAAAAACCGGATAATCTTCATCTTTATAAAAAGCAACATATCTTTTATTACCAGGAAATTTCTTACCTGTCTTAAAATCATACCACATTCCATTTGGAATAAATATTTGTTCAATACTTCTATTAATAATAGTATCTTTCTTTTTTGTAATTGGTGCAACCATTAATTCTGTACCAAAATAGTATTCGTTACGATATAAAGGTTCATCATAAATATCTGGATAATAATAATATAAAGGTTTTACTATTGGCAATCCTGTCTTAGTATACTTATATCCTTCAGCATATAGATAAGGAATTAATCGATGTCTTAAACGACAATACTCTTTAACAATTCCTAAAGTCTTAATATCCCATCTCCAAGGTTCTCTTTTATAATATTTACCATACTTAGAAGAAAATCTAAAAATTGGACTATAAGTACCAAACTCAACATAACGCATATAGAGTTCTGCATCTTCAACTCCATCTTTATATCCACCAATATCATGACTCCACCAAGAAAGTCCTAAATTACTAGAATTAGATGTGAAATACGGAAGTTGTTTTAATGTATCCCAACTAACTAAAGTTTCTCCACTATAATGAACTGGATATCTATGGGGTGCTATACCACTAATTCTTGATAATACCAATGGTCTTTGAGAAGGAAACTTCTTATAATCATTAAAATGGTAATAATTAAGTGCAGTTATAGTACTATTATCATCTTTATCATAATAATTTAACCAAAAAAAGTCTATTCCTACACTATATAAAGGTGCAATCAATTTTTGGAAATAAATATTTAAAATTGTGGAATCAAAAACATTAAATGGTATTGTTTGTTTTTCTGATATATTCAATTCTTTACTTATCTCATCATATTTATATTCATGTGGATAAATTCCTTCTTTTGGATCAATTTCTAATCCAACTTTAATTCCTCTATCATGGGTATAGCTTGTAAGTTCATATGGATTAGGAAATAAATCAGGATTAAATGTATAACCAGTAACATATCTTTTTAGGTTATGCATATCTTTCATATGCCAGTCATCTCCAAGCAGTAAAACACTTAGAGGAATACCATTACGATTAAATTGATAAGTCAAATTTTTAATATCATCCATACTATATATATCATTACGATTCCACCATATTCCTAATGCATATCTTGGAATTAAAGGTGGTGTTCCTGTTAAACGAAAATAATCTTGTAAACATAAATCAAAATCATTACGATACATAAAAACATAAGTATCTAAATTATATCTATCTACTCTTTTTAATGATCCATCTTCCATTATGATTTTTGTTTCAGAGTCATCTAAAGAAACAAATCCATCAGCACTATATAATCCTTTTGTACTTCCAAATATTTCTTTAGCTTTTTTCTTAACTTTATCTAAATCTAAGACTTCTCCTTCAGTACCAGTTTTCGTATGGTCAATATTAGCAACAATACTATTAAAGTTTCTTGCTTCTGGATGATTAAAATACCATACTTTATTTTCAGTATCAGTTAAGATAATTTTTAAATTAGCATCAGGTGCATATCCAGGTCCAATAAATGATTTGCCTTTAGCATACTGAAGTTCAAAATATTTGGTAGAAATAACTAAATACTTATCATCTTCTTCTACTTTAAACTTAGGTACATCAAAATCTCTAAATATTGCTAGTTCTGTTGGTCGATCTTCAAAAATATTATTTTCACTATATTCAAGTCTTACTAAAATATCAGATAATATTGTTATACGATATTTATCACCTTGAAATATCGCCGCATCTTTACTTTTAGCTTTGCTATAATCGACTTTAAAATGTCCTTCGATTTCTGCCATGTTATACACCCTCTTTATATTATATATTTATCATAACACAAACTTCGTTTTTAAAAAAGATATTAAGTAGTGATATAATACATCTAGGTGATTCTATGTTTAAATATAGTCTAGATAATAAAAGATATCATACTCTTAATTATCACTTAAAGAAAAAGTATGGTAAAAAAACTTTTAAAGTATCTTTAAACGCTAACTTTTCTTGTCCAAATAAAGTAAATGGTAATGGTTGCATTTTTTGTACTAAGTTAGGTAGTGGAGATTTTGCTGGTAATAAAGATAAAGATTTAATTACCCAATTTAATGAAGTGAAAACAATTATGGAACATAAATGGCCCGATTCTTATTACATTGGTTATTTTCAAGCAAATACAAATACTTATGCACCATTAAATATTTTAAAAGAAAAGTACGAAACTATTCTTAATATTCCTAATGTAATTGGTTTAGATATTGCTACCCGTAGTGATGCAATAACAGATGAAACTTTAGATTACTTAAATGAACTCAATAAAAGAACTAATTTAACTATTGAATTAGGACTTCAATCAATGCATGAAAATACTCTAAAATTAATTAATCGTGGTCATAATTTAAAGAATTTTGAAAACATGGTTAAAGAACTTCAAAAAAGAAATATTGAGGTTGTTGTTCATATTATTAATGGTTTACCAGGTGAAACTAAAAATGATATGATTGCAACTGCTAAATATTTAAATAGGCTTCATATTGATGGAATTAAAATCCATATGTTATATATTGTTGAAAATACAGAACTATATGATATGTATAATGCAAAACCATTTCATCTTTTGACAAAAGAAGAATATATTGATATTGTTATTAATCAATTAGAAGTTTTAGATGAAAAAATCGTTATTCACAGGATAACAGGAGATCCCAAAAAAGAAGATTTATTAGAACCAAAATGGTTATTAAAGAAGTTTTGTGTCTTAAATGATATTGATAAAGAAATGGTAAAAAGAAATACTTATCAAGGTATTAAAGCAGAATAAAACGACCTTAATGGTCGTTTTAAAATGTTTTCTTCTTCAATTAATAGTATTACTTAGTATTTTTCCTAACCAATTCTTTAAATTTATCCCCTTTTTCCATAAAGTTTTTATAATACTCGTAACTTGATGCAGCTGGACTTAATAAACAAATGGAACCTTTAGCAGTAACTTTCTTTGCGTTTGTAACTGCTTCTTCTAAAGTTTCTGCAAAAATGATATTCTTATCTGACTTTGCTTCAACTTCTTTACCTATTTTATAACCAGTAGTCGGCATACAAATTAAGTTACTAACATTAGAATTAATTAAATATTGAATAAACACTTGATAATCTATTCCTCTATCCATTCCACCAAATATTAAAGTATCGACATTTTCTAAAGAATTCATTCCACTAATAGTAGCTTCGGGAATAGTTGCAATTGTATCACAGTAATAAGTAATATCATCATATTCACCAACTAATTCTAAACGATTAGGAAGTCCTTTAAAAGAATCTATTTCTTTTTTAGCTTTACTTAAATCTAAATTAAATAACTTACTAACTAATAATACAACCATTATATTTTCAAGATTATGTTTACCTAGTAAATTTCTTTTTGCATCATCTACATATAATACTTCATTTTGATATATAACTTTATTATCTTCTAAATAAACTGCATTAAGACTTTTATCTAATTGAACTTTAAATATAGTTTGTTTATAATTCTTTTTATTCATAGTATCTTCTAAATATTTATTATCAGAACAATAGATTGCTATATCATTAGAATTTTGATAATCAAACATATGCATTTTACATTCATGATAATGTTCTAAAGTACCTGCATGATCTAAATGATCTTCATAAAGATTTAAAACAATTCCAATATGTGGACTAACATTAATAAATTCTAATTGATGAGATGACATTTCTAAAACTACTATTGTTTCATCATTAATTTCATCTAAAATATCAAAAACAGGTATGCCAATATTCCCAGCTATATAAACATTATCTAATTGACTTTTTAAAACATTATAAATAAGGGTTGTTGTTGTACTTTTTCCTTTTGTACCAGTAATTCCGATAACATTTTTAGCATTAAACATTAAGAATAATTCTAGTTGAGAATATAGTTTATCTTGAATATTTTCAATATTAACATCTTTTAAGGAAACACCTGGAGTTTTAATGATAATATCAAATTCATCTAAATGTTCTAAATAATCATCTCCACTTATTATTCTTATATTTTCATCATTTATTAAGGGTACATCTAACTTATCAATAATTGTTAATTCTATTTGTTTATTATGTTTTCTAATAAAATTATATGTTGATTTTCCTTCTAATCCAAAACCTAGAATAGCAATTTTATTATTTTCTAAAAATTTAATTATTTTTGACTGCATATATTATTCAACTCTCTTTTAAGTAATTCTTCATAATCTTTTGGTAAATAATGAACAGTATTAAAACCAGTTATACATTCATCATTTGTCACCAATTCATAATGATCTTTATAATATTGTAACAAGTAAGGTAATTCATCATGTTTACTTATTGATTTACTAACTGCATATCTGACTTCATTTATTGTTCCAACACAATCAAATGGTTTAGTTTCTGCATAACCCAAAAGTTCTAAAAATACTGGTAATAATTCCTTATTAGCATACATATTGCTACCAAATATTCTTACTAATTCCTTTTCATCAAGAAAAGCACTTAATATTATATAAACAAATAAACATTTTGAACAATTACAGCACCATTTCCAAGGTACTTTTTTACTACCAACATTACAACTTTTAAATACTTCATGATATTTTGGATATTTTGAAAACATCATTGCAATTTGTATTTCTGATAAAGGTCTTAATAAACTAAAATATGTTAAATCAATCTTAAAATATTTCTTTGTATATATATTAAAGTCATTTTCAAATTCATAAGTTTTTGAATATTGATGATTAATATTAGTTCCTAACACAGTAGCTTCATTTGCACTATTTTCATTTGATAAGATAATATATCTTCGCTTATAAAGATAAGCAGTTATAAAAGAAGTAAAAGCCACCATTGCACTAAATGGAGTATGACCATTTAAGAAACCTTGTTTATTTAATTCAATCATTTTTTGATCAAGTATTCTTTTTACTCCAATTATTTTATCTTGTGAATAACCTGCAACTTGTGCACAAGACATCATAACTTCTTTTGGATTAATTATAAAACATAAATTATCTTTTTGATAATCGCGGAGTAATTCTAAACTAACACAGGAATCTTTTCCACCACCAATAGGTATTAAGTTTCCTACACCTTGATAATTAATTGTAAATTCTTTTTCTTCCTCTTTAGTAGTTATTATATTAAATAATTCTTCTTCCCCGACTTTAATTTCATTTAAATATAAAAATTCCCCTAATCCACTATAATATAATTTCTTATAAAAACTTATTTGATCTTCATTTAAATAACCACATTCAACTATAATATTAGGACTACAAGTAAGTTTAACATAACTAATTACTTCAACCATACCTAAATTAAAGATAATTTTTTTTAATAAAATATCATTATCATCAACTTGAATATTGTTTAAAGGAATAATAGTTTGGGGATGAAAACTACTTAATCCTTCAATCTCAAAATCAAAAGTAATCGTTAAATTATCTTTATTATTTTTTACATCAAATCCATGATAATAAAAATTAGGATATTTACTTCTATATTCTAAAAATTTTTCATTCATAATTAATCACCTTAATTAATCTCTAATATAATTATATATTACATTTCTAATAATTACCACATTAAAAATATTATATTATTTTATCATTGTTTTAAACAAAAATATAGTATATAATAATTCCTTGTGGAGTGAGAATATATGGAAAAAATCAGCGAAAAAGACATAATGTATAAAAAACGTATGATTTCCGGATCTGAAGCAAGTACTTTTAAAACTGATTTAGGAGTTTATAAAAAATTTAATAATAGTGTTTCAGAGGAAATGCGTCTAATAAAGATTCAACAATTATATTATTTAAATACATTAAATCTAATTAAAGATTATTTTGCAGAATTAAAATATATAGTAGAAGATGAAAAAATATTAGGATATATTATGGAGCCAATATTAGGTTTTGGTTTAGATTCACGAAATTATGATTTTGAATCTAAAGTATATTTATTAAATGTTATTGCTAACAAACTAGTTACATTAAGAGAAAGTGATATATTAATTTTTGATATTCGTAATCCCAATATTATAATTGAAAAAATAGAACAACATAATAGTTTTATCTATAATCCTCGTTTTCTTGATGCTGATAGTGTTACTATTAAAGGCTTTCCCGAAAATAAAATACCTGTATCATTAAACAAGTACTTAAAACATGGTGGAAAGAAAGATGAAAATGCTGAGACATTTATGTTTAATTTGTTTTCAGCAGGAGTGTTAAATGCTCATAAAACAGAATATGATAAAACTGGTAGACGAATTATTAAACAATTAACATTGAACAAAGTTGATTGTGATGCAGATAACGAATTATTAATAAATCACATTATAAATCATCAAAAATAATAAAAACTTATCATCATGATAAGTTTTTATTAATATTATAATATTTTTATAATTTTATCTTTTTCTTATTAATAATATTATTTGTTTCACTACGTAATATCGCATATATAATTGAAGCCAAAGGTAAGCCAATAATCATACCAGTAATACCCATTAAACTACCACCAACCATAACTGCTATTAGTGTCCACATAGCAGATAGTCCAACTGAATTTCCTACTACTTTTGGATAAATGAAATTATTTTCTATTTGTTGAATAATTAAGAATACAATTATAAATAATAAGGCTTGAACTGGATTAATAACTGCAATTAATATTGCTCCTACACAAGCAGCAATCATTGCTCCAAACATTGGAATTAATGCAGTAAAAGAAATTAATACAGAAATAATTAAAGCATATGGTAATTTCATTATTGTCATTACGACAAAGAAGATACACCCTAAAATTATTGCTTCAAAGCATTGTCCTGATATAAAATTTGTAAAAGTTCTATTAGCTAAATCGGCTATTTCAATTACTTTATCAGCAACTTCTTTCTTTGTATAAGCATATAGTATTTTTTTAAAACCTCTTGCTAAATATTCTTTTTGACTAAGCGCATATATAGCAAAGACAATAGCAGTAACAAATGTTACTATTCCAGAAACAATACCTGTAATAATATTAAAGAAACTATTAACAAAATAATTTAGCACTGTTACCATTATACTATTAATCGTTGTTGAATCACTAAATGTTTCAATTATCTTATCTTGTAATTCAGGATAACTTTCTAATAAACTAACAGCCCATTCTTCCTTATCTTTAATAAAGCCTGGTATAACATCAATCAATAATTCGATATTTTCAATTAGTTCAGGAATTAGTAAGAAACATATTAAAACAATTATTGCTAAAAAGATAACTAAAGATAAAACTATCGATATAGCTCTTATTAATGACTTATTATATTTTTTTATATGTTTTTTTAGAAAATTTTCTATCTTTGTACAAGGAAGATTTAAAATAAACGCTATAACAGCACCAATTACAAAAGGTGTAAATAATTTCCAAACCTTTAATAGAAAATGACCAATAGTACCTAAATTATTAAGTCCCCAAAACAGAATAACACCAAAGGCTACTATTATCATTATTCTTTTCATACATTTTAAATCCATTCTAATTACTCCTATCTTTTCTTTTACTATTATATCAAATCATAATATGTTTATAAAGTATTACCTTTGTTATATTTAATTAATTATTTGACAATACTTCGATTAATTATCATAATGCCTTAATTAATATATGATATAATCTAACTGGTGATATTATATGCAAAATAGTTTAATAATTAGTTTAATATCAAATACAATAATTGCAACTTTAAAACTAATTGGAGGATTAATATTCGGTTTATCATCATTATTAGCTGATGGTATTCATACTTCTACTGATGTTATAACAAATATTATTTCAATTATCAGTAGTAAACTTACTAAGAAAAGAAAAAATAAAAAATATCCATTAGGTTTTGGTATGTTAGAATATATTTTTAATGTTGGTATAGGACTTTTAATAACCCTAATTGGTGTATTTTTACTATTTAGAAGTTTTCATATTAGTACAATAATTCCTAGTTTAAAAGTTTTATGGATATTAGCTATATCATTTATTTTAAAAGGAATATCAATTTATTTATTAAATAAGCAAGGCAATAAAGAACAAAACAAAGTATTAATTATGTTAGCAGAAGAATCTAAAGCTGACTTATATTCAACTATTATGGTCTTCTTTATTACAATCTTTTTACAATGGCAAAACCAAATTCCACTTTTAAGGTATTTGGATAATATTGGTGGTTTCTTAATAAGTTTACTAATATTTAAAACTGCCTTTGTTATTATAAAAGATAATTTAAATCATTTAATTGGGATAAACGAATTAGATAAAACAAAATATGAAAAAACAAAAGAAATTGTTGAAAGTTTTCCAAATGTTAAATTAGAAAATGTTGAATTTATAAGTTATGGTTCTTATTACTTTGTCGATATAGATATTTTAATGAATGAAAATACAACATTGAAAAAAGTTACTAAAATTGAATCTAGTATTCGAAATAGATTGAAATTATCTAATATGAAAGTTAAATATGTAAATATTAATACGATGCCAAATGAAAAGAAGTAATTATTATAAATATAAAATACTTCTTTTTTTTATATATTTTTGGTTACTTTTCGATTTTATTAAAAAGTATTAATCCTATTTATTATAAATCTTATCAAATTCTATATTTTTTTTACTAATCCTTTTCCTCTTTCAGAATCCATCAAATAAGATAAATAATCCCCATATATATTTATCATATTTGGTAATTTGTATTGATTTATTATAGATTTGTAATCTTTTAATAATTTTATTTTTTCTTCGGGTCTAGCTAACATTTTATTAAGTATTCCATTAACATCTGTTAAAATTTGAGTTGGAATAACTACTTCTTGTTCATTAAAGAAATATTGATATTTTTCTGGTGCTATTAAAGTTTCAACTATATATAAATTATCTTCTTCTTCAATATACTCATCAGAATCTTCATAAACACTATTATTGTGCACACTTTCATTTCTAAGTCCCATGAAAAAATATGGGCTTACACTTTCATCACTTTCTGTATATAAAAATTTAGTTGATTTTGGCGAAAATCTATCTATTCCATTTAAACTCATAAATTTATTTTTATCAAAATTTATACATCCATAATTAAATCTTTCTAATTCAGCAAGTTTTTCAAAAATATCACATTTTATAGATATTTTATAATAGTTTATTGCTCTTGATAGATTTTTTTCATCATATTCTACTACTTTATCTTTATGAGCAATTATCAACTTAAGCATATCATATGATGATATTGTCAAATCAGGATCATAATCTAATACTTTTTTTCTAAAATCCCTAAAATATTCACTGCTTAAATTTTTAAAATCAATTCCAAGCATATGATTAATATTTTTTTGTTTTATTTCAAACTCTATTTCTGTCTGATCACTAAATATAATATTATATTTTCTATTTGCATATTTAGTTTCAAATAAATTCAATCCATTTTCTAATTTTTTCATAGCTATTATACAATATTCCATTCCAGGATATGGCACTTTATTTGCCCATAAATTAACATACTCTAATTCTTTCTTTGATATCATTTTAATAACCTTCTTTCTTTAATACTTTATCTATTTCCTCATGAGAATTAATATTTTTATTTTTAAAATAATTAACTATTTCTCTACATTTATCTGAATCAATAATATTAATAACACTTATTAAAAAGCTTCTAAATTCATCTGCCTTATTAAAATATATAACTTGCTTAAGAATATCATAATAATCATCAATACTAAGCTTTATTCCAAGAATTTCTATTTCCGTTTCATTATAATAAGCTGGTCTTAATAATTGACTAAAGTTCATTGCTACAACTTCTTCATTATTTTTACCAAACTCTTTAAAAACAAAATTATTACTACTTATCTCATTTAAATAAAAATGTAATAATCTTAATTTATCCAAATTTTCACTATTTTTCTTTATGTATTCTTTCCATTCTGTTCTTCTTTTTTCATCTATTATAAAAGTTTGTAAATACATTTTTTCAATAAATACTTCATTTCTATAGACTATATTGTTATCTAATATTTGTTTTACATCACTTCTATATTCAAATAGTTTTTTAAACTTTTCTAACGATATAGTTTTTTTATAAGTATTTTTTCCATTATATATATCAGTAAATTCTATATAGTTTACTGAATCATCCAAATAGTCATTTATTATCATTTTATAATTTCCATGAGCTATTGAATTTCTAATGTGATTTATTATACATAAATTTCTAATATATTTTTTACTATCAAATCTTTTTATCATTTTTTTATTGATAATTGCATTCATTAAATCATTTTCACACATTTTTATGTCATTAAGCATTTTATCTTGTACTATTTTATCAATTTTTTTAGATTTATTTAAATAATTTTTATATCTTTCAGTTACTATTTTTAAATTATTTCTATATTTATCTATATACTCTTTTTTTTCTATATCTGTTGGATATATCAATGATCTATCTATTTCCATATTTACATCATCAAATTCTGATAAATCCATTTTACTAAAGTCAAATTTTTTCTTGTCCAATATTTCTAAGAGATTAGTACCATTTTTATCTGCTAATAAATTGTCTAATCCAAAATTAAATAAAGAATAAAATCTTATTAAACTTAAAACATTATCAAACATTTTAAAATCACAAACAAATTTAAACTTAGAATAATCATTTATTATTCCAATAAAATATATCAATTCAGTTAATCCTAAATAAGCCGTTTTATCACTATTTACTATCTTTTGAATAAAAGTTGAAAACATATATCTAGTATGAGCTTTCTCAGGAAGTGTATTCATATATTTCCATATATTTTGTATTATGTTATAATCAATTTCTTTTGCAGTAAAATCAATAGTGCACTTTTCATTTTTTTCTTCTATTATTGTTTTCCATTTTTTAAATGATTCTTCTAATGGAAGAAGATTCTTATCAGTTGTATTATAATATTGAAACAATCCCAAATCTGTATAAATATTATTTATATTTTCCGGTTTAAGCTTTCTATTGCCTTTAATTTTAATATTTACAGTTGTATCATAATAAATAGGAATATAATATTGGTTACCATTTTCATTATATGAAGCATAATCAGCAACAATTAATCTATCATTAATTTCCTTTAACTTACATCTTTTATATTCAGCTATTTTGAAACATAAAGATATTAATCCGCTTAAAAATATTATTGTACTTTTACCATCATAATTTATTATTATGTTATTTCCATTTACTACATATCCACCATGAGCTAAGGCATTTCTAATAAAATTAATACATACCCCTGCATTTTCAAATTCAACATCATCCAAATACAATTTACCATTTTTCTTAACAAATCCTGATGTTATTTGCTGTATTGCTTCTTCTGGCACCAACAAATCTTTATCTTCATCAACAACATCTTCTTTATATAAAGATAATATTAATGAAGCAATAATAGCTAAAACATTATTAAAATTGTTTATTAACTCTGATCTACTTAATAGTAGTTTTAATATTTCATCCTTATTTAAACCTTTTATTTGAAATGATTCATATAGTTTTAAAAAATTTTCAAAATACTCAACTGATTCAATTAATTTCATATTAGTATAAAAATCTATACTATCAAGCGAATTAACATTTGAAAATATACTACTCATATAACCCCTCACAAAAATTCATAGATAATTTCTTTTGGCGCTTATTATAACATATTTTCAATTTTTAGCAACAATATCTATAATTTTTATTTCTTAAAGAAAAAGAAACTTTTTATTAACGTATTAATTCTAGATAATAAATATATAAATAGAGATTTTCGCTCTCTTCAGGCGGAAATATTAATATCAGTTCGTAACAATTCATTAATTGATTAAAGTCTCACAAAATAAGGCTTTTTCTTTTATCAAAATTTATCAAAGTTTATTAAAATAACTT
>JBJEDY010000027.1:0-12921 GCA_051872535.1 Bacilli bacterium
ATAAAGGAGCAACAAGTACAGCTAGTGCTGAAGTAAATGCTAATGACTCTACAAAGATAATAGTAAAGCCAAATGTCTATAGTTGGAGAAATAGTACAATATACAATATGTTTATGAGTTCCTACAATTATCAACCAACACTAAATTCTCATATGATGAAGAATACGGAATGGGGAGCTGTAGCATACTTATCTCATTCAAAATATGGAATAGATAAAGAAGTAAATGTTAATAATAATAGTGCACATAAAACAGGGTATAGTTCTTTATTAACTATACAACAAGGAACCTATCCAGGAACATATGGAGATGGAGCAAGCTATAATAAGGCATATAATACTGACTTAGGATATCTAGCAAGTGCAACAGGAAATATAACAGGTGTATATGATATGATCGGAGGGGCTCATGAATATATGGCAGCATATATAAGTGGAAATGTCGGATCAAGTGGATTTAGTACAACAACAATAGTAAATGTTAGCTACCAAAAATATTTAGATGTGTATAATGCATCAAGTGCTGTGCAAACATATCAATATCGAATCTTAGGAGATGCAACAGGAGAAATGGGGCCATTCTTAACATATGCTGATGGAGATGGTAATAGTAGGCATCATAATAATTGGTATGCTGACACTTCACACTTTGTAGAATCGTCTTCCCCCTTGGTTCGTTCGAGGTGGCCTTTACAAAATTGGTGTTCTAGGAAGTCAGTTCTGTTTCGGTAGGTTCACGGGCACTACTTCTAGTGACTTTTCGTTCCGCATCGTTCTTGCATAAAAATAGTAGAATAATTCCGACTATTTATTTAACATTATTATAAATATAATTGAAAATAATAGACTAATATGTTATTCTTTTTATGGTGATAATATGGAGTATTTAGATATTTATAATGAGAATAAAGAATTGATTGGAACAGAACTAAGAAGTGTTGTTCATGAAAAAGGATTATGGCATAAGACAATTCATTGTTGGTTGTTTGATCATAGTGGAAATATTTATTTTCAAATTCGTAAAGGCGAAGGTTTTTATACAACTGCTTCAGGACATGTTGATGCAGGTGAAACAATTAATGAAGCATTTGATCGTGAAATTAAAGAAGAAATTGGATTAGATGTAGATGAATCAAAAATTATTTTTATTGATGAAGTTAAATGGCAATTAGATCGAATTAATCCTGATGGTAGTGAGTTCCATGATCGAGCATTTGCTAATGTATGGATATGTCCCTTTGAAGGTGATGATACTGATTTCAGTTTTAATGATCCTGATGGAGATGTTTTAGGAATAGTAAGGGTAAATGCTAGAGATACAAAAAGATTATTTTGGGAAGAATTAAATAACATTCCTGCCCATATAATATCTACTGAGGGAATAGAAGATCGTAATATTACAAAAGAGGAATTCTTACTAAATAAAGGTGAAACTTATCTTGGTAAATATGGCAAAGTTCTTGACAGTGTCATAAATGTAACTAGTAACTATTAAGTTACTTTTTTTTAATGACATGTTATAATTTGGTTAGGAAGTGATAATGTGGCCCAAATAGTAATAATTGGTGGTGGAGCATCAGGTTTAATAGCAGCTTTAATTGCTTGTCAAAATAATAATGAAGTAACAATTATAGAATCCAATAAAGATTTAGGTAAAAAAATTTTAGTTACTGGAAATGGTCATTGTAACTACTTTCATGAAAATATTGAGGCATCAAAATATCACTCAAATAATGAAGAACTAATAAAAAATATTATTAATGAAAAGAATGTTACACTAGCACTAAATTATTTAAATCATCTTGGTATAATTCCTAAAATAAAAAATGGTTATTACTACCCATATTCTAATCAAGCAATAAGTGTTAAAAATGCTTTAGTAAATGCAATTAAAAGAAATAATATTAAAGTTATTACTGAGACTGAAGTTCTAAGTATTAATAAAACGGATAATTTTACTATTACATCTGATAGGGCTAGCTATATTGCTGATAAAGTTATTATTGCCACTGGTGGAATGGCTGCTCCAAAAACAGGAAGTACAGGAAAAGGCTATAAATTAGCAACAAATCTTGGACATAGTATTATTAAACCATTACCAGCTTTATCTGGATTAAAAATTGATGCTAATATTAAGGAAATTAGTGGTGTAAGAAGTGAAATTAAAATAACCCTTTTAGAAGAAGGTAAAAAAGTTCAAGAAGAAATAGGAGAACTCCAACATAATGATTATGGAATAAGTGGAATATGTGCTATGCAACTAAGTAGTAGAATTGCGAGAGGTTTAGATGAAGGTCTAAAAGAAGAAGTAATAATTAATTATATTCCTAGTATTGCTTTAGATAGTTCAACATTTATTACTTGGTTTTCTAACTACCAAAATAAATTGCCTAATATGAAATTAAGTGAATTTTTAGACCAAATATTAAATTATAAATTAACAAACTTTTTCTTAAAGACAATAAATCTTGATCCAAATATTGAATTACATAATTTAAAAAATGATGAACTAAATAAAATAGCTAATATATTAACGGAGTTTAGATTAAATGTAATTGGCACTAATTCTTTTGATAATGCCCAAACAACTAGTGGAGGAATACCACTTACGGAAGTAAATATTTATACATTAGAATCAAAAATAGTACCTAATCTTTATTTCTGTGGAGAAATATTAGATATTGATGGTGCTTGTGGTGGATATAATTTAGGTGCAGCTTGGATAACTGGTTTAATAGCTGGTACTAACGCATCTAAAGAGGTGCAAAAATGATAACAATAAGACAAATTGAAGTAAATATTAAAAATGATAGTGCTGAATCTTTAAAGAAAGCAATAGCTAAAAAAACTAAATTAAATTTGAATTCTATCAAAGATTATATAATTACAAAAAAATCAATAGATGCACGTAAGAAACCAGAAATATATTATGTATATGAAGTAAATTTAAGTATTTCAAATGAAGAAGAATTTCTTATTAGAAATAAAAATAAAGATATTTTCAAAACCAATGAAGAAAAATATTCTTTTTCAGTTACAGGAACTGCTAAATTAACTAATCGTCCAGTTATTTGTGGCTCTGGTCCAGCTGGATTATTTACTGCTTATTTACTTGCAGAACATGGATATAAACCAATTATTATTGAAAGAGGTAAAAAAGTTGAAGAACGAATTAAAGATGTTGAAGAATTTTGGGAAACAAATAAATTAAATCCTGAATCTAATGTGCAATTTGGTGAAGGTGGTGCTGGTACTTTTTCTGATGGTAAACTAAATACTTTAATTAAAAATACATCTAGTCAAAGAAAAGTCTTTGAAACACTTGTAGAATGTGGTGCTGATAAATCAATTCTTTATTTAAATAAACCTCATATAGGTACTGATGTACTTTGTAAAATAATAATTACAATGCGTAAAAAAATAATTAGTATGGGTGGAGAAATCAAGTATAGTTCTAAACTTACCGATTTAGTAATTGAAAATAATGAACTTAAACAAATAATTATAAATAATCAAGAAAAAATTGATACTAATATTTTAGTTTTAGCTATTGGTCATAGTGCACGAGATACATTTAAAATGTTATCTCATTATCTAAAAATGGAATCAAAACCTTTTGCAGTAGGTGTACGTATAATGCATAATCAAGAAGATATTAATAAAAGTCAGTATGGAGAAAGTTATAAATATTTACCTAATGCTAGTTATAATTTAACTCATCAAACAAAAGATGGTCGTGGTGTTTATACATTTTGTATGTGTCCAGGAGGTTTTGTTGTAAATGCTTCATCTGAAAACAACATGTTAGCAGTAAATGGGATGAGTAATAATAAAAGAGATGAAGAAGTTGCCAATAGTGCTGTTGTTGTTACTGTAAATAATAAAGATTTTGGAAATGATCTTTTTTCTGGAATGGAATTTCAAAGAAAATTAGAAAGTAAAGCATATGAATTAGGGAAAGGTTTAATTCCTGTAAATCTGTATAAAGATTATAAAGAAAATAAGATAAGTACTGAATTTAAAGATATAAAACCATTAACTAAGGGAAAAACTTCATTTGCTAATTTAAACGATTTATTTCCTGATTTTATTAATAAGTCGTTAAAAGAAGGGATAGAAGCATTTGATAAAAAAATTAACGGCTTTGCTAATCCAAACTCTATTCTTGCTGGTGTTGAATCTCGTACATCTTCTCCAATAAGAATCTTAAGAAATGATAATAAAGAAGCAAATATAAAAGGCGTATATCCATGTGGTGAAGGTGCGGGTTATGCTGGAGGAATAACATCAGCAGCTACAGATGGGATTCGTATAGCTTTAGCAATAGCATCTAGATATGAACCATTAAAGAAAAAATAAAGTTTTTCCTTTGTTAAAATTATGATAGAATATAAAAGAAAATAAAGTGGGAGGTAATAATAGTGGAAGAGAAAGAAAAACAATCTAATACTGGGGATACCATAAATAAAAAACAATCTGAAAATATTATCTTAAAACCCACTAAACCTATTGAAGATATAATGGATCGAAATAAACAAAGAAAATCTAATTCTCTTGCTAAGCGAGTAGAAAGCTATAATTATAAAAATGGTTTTTTAGCATCTTCTTCTATTAATAATAGCAATGTAGAAGAAATAGCAAATGCAAAAACTGAAGAAATAACAAAAGATTATCAGATAAAAATAAAAATTAAAAAGAAAAATAGTATATTTTTACCTATTTTAATAGTCTTAATCTTAATAATAGTTGGAGGAACTTTAATTATTAAGTCATTTAATAACAAACCAGTTGAAAAGTTTGATAATTCAAATACAACTACACCAGAAATAACTCCTCCAACATCTAAAGTGAAGGAAACTATTTGTAGGAAAACGACTGATAATAGTAATTTTGGCTATAACTATATTGAAGAAAAAAGGCTTTATAGTATTGATAATAAATTAAAAAGATTTGAAAATATAAATCGATTTGAATATATTAATACTGTTCCAGCTAATATAAATAATGCTTGCTATAATATTAATCAAAATTATAAAGAATATGAAGGATATATTTATACTTGTATCAAAAAAGAAAAAACATATTCCTATATTGCCGAAATAGACTTGGAAAAACTACTTGATAAAGAACTAACATTTACAATTAATTCTGGAATAGAAAAGAGAACTATTAAAGAAAATTTAGATGATGATATAAATGAATATATTTCTATTTATGAAGAACAAGGATATAGCTGTGATGCATCTTGACATTTTCTATAAAAACTGGTAGACTACTTCACTAATTGAAGGGGTTAATATAGGGTGATAAAATGTTAGATCAAAATTATACAGATGATTTAATCTTTGAAGAATTAGATTATGATGAATCATCTTTAAAAAGCAAAGAAGGATTGTTTGATGGTAATTTAACTGAAAAAGAATTATGTAATTTAATAGAAGCTGGATTTTCTGAAAAAGAGATAAATTTTATTAAAGAAAACATATACAAGTATAGAGAACATTTAACTGGCTTTGTTGATCTTATTGGCGATAATCCTGCACCTTCTAAATTGTTTTTACATAACATAAAACATTATGGTTATTTATTACAAGATGATCCTGATAAAGTTATAAGTAAAAAAAGTGTTTTATTTAGAAAATATATAAGTGGTCAGATAATAAAAACATTAGGACCATTGTTTCTAGCTTCAAAACAAATTTTTGAAAATAGAAATGAATTGGTTAATGGTTCCTATCAAAAAGATAAAGGAATAATAATTCCTAAAGAACCAGTAATATGGACTCCAAACCATCATTTTAAGGATGATGCACTATCTACAATTATTGCTGAAAAAAGACCATCTTACATGGTTTTTGGTAGTTTACCAGAATTTTATAATACATTTAATGGTATTTTAGGTAATTTAGAAGGTGTTTTACTAATTAATCGAAAAGTTAAGTCAAGTAGAAATGCTCTTGAACCTAAAGTTGATAAAGCTATTTCATTAGGAGCTGATATATTTTTATGTACAGAAGGAGTATGGAATAAAACACCTAATAAATATCTTCTTGAAATATGGCATTCAGTTTACCGCTTAGCTATTAATAATGGTGTAAAAGTTGTGCCTGTTGTTCATTATGTTTATGATCCATCAAGAATGATTGATAGAAAAATAAATCCAATTCATACTGTTGTTGATGACCCTATTGATTTTACTAAATTTTCTGAAGAAGCAGGATTAAGATATTATCGAGATGTGATGGCAACATGGTATCATTTAATGGCTGAAAAATACGGAAAAACAACTAGAGAACAATTAATGGATTATTATACTAATAGAGCATTATTATATAATAGTAAATTAAGAAAAGAGGATTTTGAACAAAGAAATATTACATCTCATGAAGCGTGGGAAGTATTCTTACTTGATTTAATGCAAACAGCTAATTGGTATGATAGTAGTATAGAACACTCAGCTGATTATCGAGATAAAAACAATGTAAGAGCTGAAGATGCATTTAAAAGTATTGCCAATATTAAAAATACTACTCCAGAAAATGTTTGGGATGTTATAGAAGCCAAAAAACTTGTTAGAACAAGAGAGATGGAAGACTATCAAAGAAGATTCTAATATTTAACTAAAAAATATGTAAAACGGAGATTTACATATTTTTTTTAAAATGTTAAAATATATTAGGTGATAATATGTCAGGAGCTCTTTTACCAATTTGTTCTATGTTTTTTTCAGCATTATTATGCATTATTTATTTTTCAAAAGAAAGAGTTAATCTTCTAGAAAATAAAATGTATTCTACAATGATAATCGCTGTCTTCATAGATAGTATTTTAATATCAATTTTACAATTATTTCCAATGAATGGAATCTCTGATCTTGAAATTTTTTTTATTCCAATATTAAATAAAATAGATTTTGTTTTCTTGATTTTGTATTGTAATTGTCAATTTTTATATAATTTAATTATTACTATTCCTAAAATAAAAGAAAACTTTAAAAAAGTTTTTCCTATATTTTTAATAATTGATTTAATAATATTAGTATTAACTTTTGCATCTAAAGTTAGTTTAATAACTACAGGAGAACACTATAGTATTAGTGGAATGTCAACTTATTTTGTTTATGGGTTATGTTTACTATATATATTACTTACAATTTTAGTAGTATTTTTAAATATAAAGAAGATAGATAAAAGACATACACCAATATTTGTATCTATTTTTATAATCATTCTTATCTTTATATTATTTCAAATTAATCCATATTTGATAATAATATCTATAAGTTTGACTTTTATAAATTATATAATGTATTTTACTATTGAAAATCCTGATGTAAAAATGATAAATGAATTAAATATCGCTAAAGAGCAAGCTGAAAAAGCCAATAACGCAAAAAGTGATTTTTTATCAAGTATGTCTCATGAGATTAGAACACCTTTAAATGCTATAGTTGGTTTTAGCCAAGATTTAAGTGAAAAAATAACTGATAATGAACAGAAAGAAGAAGTAAAAGATATTTTAATGGCTTCTGAATCTTTGCTTGAAATAGTAAATGGGATTTTAGATATATCTAAAATTGAAGCTAATAAACTAGAAATAGTCAATACTGAATACAGTTTTAAGAAAATCTTTAATGAATTAGTAGTTTTATCTAAAGCAAGACTTGGTGAAAAACCTCTAGATTTTAGAGTTAAATATGATGATTCAATACCACCATATTTATATGGGGATTATACAAGACTTAAACAAATAATTTTAAATTTACTTACTAATGCTATTAAGTATACAAAAGAAGGTTATATAGATTTTACTATTAACTCGATAAAAAAAGATAATATATGCCGTTTAATAATATCTGTAGAAGATTCTGGAATTGGTATTAAAAAAGAAAATATTGATAAACTATTTACCAAATTTGAAAGGTTTGATAAAGAAAAAAATATTACAATAGAAGGAACTGGCTTAGGACTTGCAATTACTAAAAAATTGGTTGAATTAATGAATGGTAATATTGTGGTTCAAAGTGTATATGGCAAAGGGTCAAAGTTTACAGTAGCTATTGATCAAGTAATTGTTGATAAGAAGATAGATGAAGAAATTACTAATGTCCAAAATGTAATAAATGATTTTTCTAAATACAGAGTTTTAGTTGTAGATGATAATTTAATAAACCTAAAAGTAGCTAGTAAATTATTAGAAAGTTTTAAAATAAAAATTGAAACTTGTGATAGTGGATATAGTTGTTTAGATAAAATTCAAAATTTTGAAAAATTCGATTTAATACTATTGGATGACATGATGCCTAAAATGAGTGGGACAGAAACACTTCAAAAATTAAAAGAAATAACAGGATTTAATACCCCAGTAGTTGCTCTTACAGCTAATGCTATTTCAGGAATGAAGGAAAAATATCTTGGTCTTGGTTTTGATGAATATTTAGCAAAACCTATTGATAAACAAGAACTTACTAGAGTATTAAATAAATTTTTTCTAAAATAGACAAAATATGATATTATATTTATAAGAATAGGATGTGTAGATATGAGAAATACAGAAATATTAATTTCAAATGGTGTTAATCTTGCTTCTAGTTTAGAATTATTTGGAGAACTATCCTTATATGATGAAACAATGCAAGATTACTTAAATGGAGTTGATAAAAAAGTTGCCGATATTAAGAGATTTAAAGAAGTAGGGGATATGCCTGATTATGCTATATTAGTTCATTCTTTAAAAAGTGATGCTAAATATTTAGGTTTTACTCGCTTAGCAGAAATTGCCTATAATCATGAAATGCAAAGTAAAGATAATAATTTATACTATGTTACTGAACATTTTGATGAATTAATTAATGAGTGTACTCGTATTACAAACGTTGCTAAAGAATATATGAATACGGGAATAAGTGCAACTTCTGAAGAACAGACTAATGAAGTAGTCAAAGAAAAAACTATTTTAGTAGTTGATGATTCAACAATCATTCGTAATTTTATTGAAAAAATATTTGATAAAACATTTAATGTTATTAATGCTAGTGATGGTGCTGAAGCAATCAACATTATTGCTATGAATCAACATAGTATTATTGGTGTTTTATTAGATTTAAATATGCCAAATGTAGATGGATTTGCAGTCTTAGAGTATTTTAAAGAAAATAATTTATTTAGTAAAATGGCTGTATCAATAATTACAGGAGAAGATACAAAAGAAGCTATTACGAAAGCCTTTACTTATCCAATTGTTGATGTTTTAACCAAACCATTTAATGAAAGAGATATAAAAAGAATTGTAGATAAAACAATAGAGTTTAATACTAATAGATAGAAAAGAGCCATATAAGGCTCTTTTTTGACAAGAAAGTGACAAAAAAATGTATAATACTAATTATTAATAAGCAATTATAGTATAATTATAGTAGGTGATTATAATGAAAATTATAGTTTCAGCTGGAGGAACAGGTGGTCATATCTATCCTGCCTTAGCTATAATTGATAAATTTAAAGAACACGAAAAAAATTTAGAAGTTCTTTATATAGGAACTCATAATCGTATGGAAAAAGATTTAATTCCCAAAAGAAATATAAAATACGAAGAACTAGAAATATATGGTTTTTCGAAAACAGATATAATACGAGATATAAAAAATATTTTTCTAATTAATAAAGCTTATAAAAAGAGTTTAAAAATTATGAAAGAATTTAAACCAGATTTAGTATTAGGAATTGGAGGATACGTTACATATCCTGTTATAAAAGCAGCATCAAAGCTAAATATTAAGACATTTATTCATGAACAAAATAGTATTGCTGGAAAAAGTAATCGTTCTTTAGCTAAATATGCGGATTTAATAGGGGTATCTTTTCCTGAATCTATCAAGTATTTTCCCCAAAATAAGACTTTTGTATCTGGAAATCCTGTTGCAGATAATGCTCTTAAAATCAAACCAATTTCTAAAGAAAGTATTGGTCTTGATCCTAATAAAAAACTTGTTATAATTGTTTGTGGAAGTCTTGGTTCCTTATCGGTTAATCAAAAAATGAGTGACTTTGTTGAAAGTGTTAATGGAAAATCTTACCAAGTTCTTTATATTACAGGGAATGATTTATATGAAAGTTTTATTTCTCAAACTAAAGTATCAAAAAACGTTATTGTTAAACCATATATAGACAATTTATCAGCACTTCTTAAAAATGCTGATTTAGTCGTAACTAGAGCTGGTGCTTCTACAATGAGTGAAATAATTGCTTTATGTTTACCGGCTATATTTATTCCATCACCTTATGTAGCTAATAATCATCAATATTATAATGCAATGGAATTAAAGAAGAAAAATGCTGGAGAAGTAATTGAAGAAAAAGATTTAAATGCTAATACTTTATTAAAAATGATCGATTCTTTAATTGATAATGACCAAAAATTAAATACTATTCGTAATAACCTTCGTACAATGAAAGTACAAGAAAGTAGTGAACTAATATACAAAAAACTAAAGGACTTGATAAAATGATCGATGAATTAAAAAAATATGGTGATGTTTCACCATCTATAAATATGGAAAAGTATAACACGTTTCATATTGGAGGACTTTGTAAATGCCTTTTAGAACCATATTCTATTTCTGATTTACAACAAGCTATTAGATATTTAAAAGATAATAATATAAAATATTTTATTATTGGTAATGGATCTAACTTAGTTTTATCTTCCAAATTAAATGATATTGTTTTTATTAAACTAACAAATATATCAGCTATAGCCGTTCATAAAGAATATAACATTGTTTATGCTGAAGCAGGTGCTATGTTACCAAAACTAGCAAGTATTTCGATTGAAAATGAGTTAACAGGATTAGAGTTTGCAATGGGAATACCTGGTACTATTGGTGGTTCTATAGTTGGTAATGCAGGAGCTTATAATTCCTGTATATTAGATTATGTTAAAAATGTAACAATTTTAGATGATAATTTGGAAATAAAAACTCTAGAACATGAAGATATTAAGTATGGGTATCGTACATCAATGTTTAAAGAAAAGAAAAATTGTGTTATATTAGCAGCTAAATTTTATTTGAAAAATGGAGATAAAGAAAATTCTTTAGCTTTAGTTGAAGAAAGAAGAATAAAAAGATTGGAAACGCAGCCACTTGAATATCCCTCAGCAGGAAGTGTCTTTCGTAATCCAAAGGGTGATTATGCAGGAGCTATAATTGAAAATTGTAAATTAAAAGGTATTAGTATAGGTGGTGCAACTGTTTCAACTAAACACGCTAATTTTATTATTAATGATAATAATGCAACAAGTGAAGATGTATATAATTTAATTAATCATGTTCATAAAGTTGTTTTAGAAGAAACAAAAGTTGATTTAGTAAAAGAACAAGAATTTGTAGGTTGGGAGTAGTTTGATATGGCAGAAATCAAAACAAAAAAAAAGAAAAAGATAAAAATTAAAGCAACAGGAATAATATTAATTCTTGTTATAGTTGCAATCATTTATTTAGTCATAAACGCTGTCTTTAGTCTGCCAATAAAACACATTTATATTACTGGAACAACTTACATAACAGATAACGAAATAATTACAGAGTGTGGAATAAAAGATTATCCATCTATATATAAACTTAATTTACGAAAAATGAAAGAATCAATTTTAACAAATCCTTTAGTTAAAGATGTAACAATTAAAAGAAACTTATTTGGTAAATTAACTATTGATATCAATGAAGAAAAAGTAATGTTTTTAAATCGTAGTAATAACACTTTAGTAATATCTGAGGATAAGGAAATACCAAATACTTACAGCTATACAAAAATACCTACATTAATTAATATCGTTCCTGATGAAATTTATAAAGAATTAATATCTGGACTTTATAAAGTAGATTATGATATAGTATCATCTATTAGTGAAATCGAGTATTCTCCATCAAAGAATACGGAAGGTGAAATAATCGATGATCAAAGATTTTATTTAAGAATGAATGATGGTAATGCTGTCATAATGAATGTTGTAAATATTAAAAGACTAAATAGTTATAATACGATTTTTGCCTCTGTTGGTAATCAAAAAGGAACAATGCATCTTGATTCAATTTTTGAAGAAAGCATTTACTTCAAATCATTCGAATTAGAAAAACAAGAACTTGAAGAACAAAATAAAAAAGAAGATAATGGAGAAAATGCTAATGAAACACCAACAACAAACACAAGATAAAATTAACTATTCGCGTATTATGGATGATATTATTAAAAACTTAGATTATGTTCCTAAGATTTTATTGCATAGTTGTTGTGCCCCTTGTTCATCTCATGTAATAAAAACATTAACTCCATACTTTGATATAACAATTCTATACTATAATCCTAATATCGAACCATACGAAGAGTATTTAAAAAGAAAAGAAGAAGAAATAAGATTTATTAAAGAATTTCCCAATATTAACAAAATTGATATTATGAATTGTGATTATGATAATGATAAGTTTCATGAAATTGCTAAAGGGTTGGAAGATGCGCCTGAAGGTGGAGCAAGATGTATAAAATGTTATTATGAACGTCTTAAGAAAACTTCTGAATTAGCCAAAGAAAATAACTATGATTATTTTGGAACAACGCTAACAGTAAGTCCATATAAAAATAGTGCTAAATTAAATGAAATAGGAGCTATTTTAGAAAAAGAGTACGAAGTAAAATATTTATATTCTGATTTCAAGAAAAAAGATGGATATAAAGATAGTATTCAACTGTCAAAAGAATACAATTTATATCGTCAAGATTATTGTGGATGTATATATTCCAAGAAAGATAGTATATTTGAATAATGTATAAAGGCCATATAAAAGGTCTTTTTTTTTATCTTCTTGACAAATAAAACTTAGGAAAGATATAATTAATTATAGAGTAATACTGGAGAGTGAAGATAT
>JBJEDY010000028.1:0-12823 GCA_051872535.1 Bacilli bacterium
ATCGTTATATTAGTAGTATCATTTTAACTAATGATAAGGTATCTTTTTAAAAAAGGATTAACATAATAGTCATTATTTAATGACTATTTTTCTTTCATGTGTTAAAATAAAATTAGTTACGGAAGTGAGTAATAATGGAAAAAAAAGTATTAATTATCATTCCAGCTTATAATGAAGAGAAAAATATTTTAAATGTATATAATTCTATTAAAAATTATAAAAAAGTGAAATATGATGTAATAGTTATAAATGATGGTTCTAAAGATAATACTTATAAAGTATGTATTGATAATAAAATACCTGTAATAAATTTAATACACAATTTAGGTATTGGTGGAGCTGTTCAAACAGGTTATAAATATGCTTTAGAAAATGATTATGATATTGCTGTTCAATTTGATGGAGATGGGCAACACAATATTGATTGTGTAAAAGATATAATAAAGCCAATTATTGATGAAAAAGCTAACTTAGTAATTGGCTCAAGATTTGTTGAAAAGAACAAAATAGGTTATAAAGCAACATTTGCAAGATTAATTGGTATTAGAATAATTTCTTTCTTTATTAAATTATTTTCTGGAAAAAAAGTTTATGATACAACATCTGGTTTTAGAGCTTGCGACAAAGATTTAATTAAATTTTTTTCATATAGTTATCCAATAGAATATCCTGAGCCAGTTTCTACGGTAGAAATTGTTAGAAATGGATATAAATTTAAAGAGGTCCCCGTAATAATGAACGAAAGAAAAGAAGGAAAGTCTTCTATTGCTTCATGGCGAAAAGCTTATTATATGATTAATGTAATATTATCTATGTTTGTTGTATGGTTAAGGGGGAAGAAAAAATGAGTACTGAATTAAGGGTATGGATGTGTTTAGTTTCTTTATTATTTGCAGTTATTATTACTATTATTTTAAAAAAAGGAAGAATGCCAATTAAATATGCATTAGTATGGTATTGTGCTGATACTGTAGTTTTATTAACTTCCTTATTTCCTTTTCTTATAAATCATATTTCTAAGTTTTTTGGGTTTGAAACCATTTCAAACTTTATAATATGCTTAATAATAGTTATTTTGATATTTATTACTATAGTATTAACTATAATAATTTCTGGACAAAATGTAAAAATTAAGCTTTTAATACAAGAAGTATCATTATTAAAAGCAAAAGTTAAAAATGGTGAAAAAAAATGAAAATATCTTTAATAACTGTTTGTTATAATTCAAAAGATACCATTGAAGATACTTTAAAATCTGTATTAGATCAAACTTATAAAAATTATGAGTATATTATTGTTGATGGAAAGAGTAATGATAATACAATAGATATTGTTAATAAATATAAAAAAAAATTTGGAAATAAGTTAAGAGTAATTTCAGAAAAAGATAAAGGTCTTTATGATGCAATGAATAAAGGAATTAATCTAGCTACTGGGGAAATAATAGGAATACTAAATTCTGATGATATATTAGCTAATAAAAACGTATTCCAAAAAATTGTTGATAATTATGATGAAGAGACTGATATTTTATATGGTGATTTGTTATATTGCAATGAAGATTTTACAAAAGTAGTAAGAAACTATATTAGTGGAGAAAATAAATCTTTAACTTTCTGTCCAGCTCATCCTACTATGTATGTAAGAAAAAAAGTATATGATAAAGTAGGTAAATATGATATTGAATTTAAAGTAGATGCAGATTATGACTTTATGATAAGAGCGAATAAAGCAAAATGTAAATTTAAATATTTGCATGAATACTTAGTATTAATGCGTATTGGCGGGACTAGTAATGGTATTAAAGGTTATTTAAAAAATTTTAAAGACTGTTATTATGTATTAAAGAATAATGATATAGATTTTCCTCTTACTAAAACTGTTTTTAAATCATTTAAAACATTAAAGCAAATATTTTTAGGTAAATTAATAAATAAAGCTTTAATTTCAAAAGTAAAAAATCAAAAAAATAATTAGTAGTAGAATTTAAAAGTAATATGAAAGTTTTAAAATATAAACGAAAAAATTAATTTGATGGATAATTATTTCTATAAAATTGATATATATAGGTGATGTTTTATGAAAAAAAATGTAGATGTTTCAGTAATTGTTACAACATATAACCCAAATTTTGAAAAGTTTTTATTAACGCTTGATTCTATAATAAATCAAAAAGATATTAATTTCGAAATAATTATTTCCGATGATGGTTCAAAAGAGAATTATTTTAAGGAAATTAAGAATTATATGTTAGAAAAAAATTTTAATAATTATATTCTAATAGAAAATAAAAATAATCAAGGTACAGTATTAAATGTTTATGAAGGAATAAAAAAAGCGAATGGACAGTATATTAAATGCATAAGTCCAGGTGATGAATTTAATGGAGATAATATTTTGTCTTTATGGGTAAATAGTTTAAAAAAAAGTGGCAAAAAGTGGTCTTTTTCTGATTCAATATATTATTATTTAAATAATGATCAAAAAAAATCAGTTGTAGTTGATGCTCATCCACGAGTGTTAAAATATTTTAAAAATGGTAATAATAAAAAATGCATAATGACTTATGTTGTATATAGTGATTTGGCATTAGGAGCAGCAGTTTTATGCGAAAAAGATATTTTTGAAAAATATCTAAAGAGAATTATAAATAAAATAAAATATTGTGAAGATTATGTTTATAGACTATTAATGTTTGATGGTCATATCGGTTATTATTTTGAAAAGAATGCAATACTTTATGAATACGGAACAGGAATTTCGACTAAAAAAGATGATAAATGGTCAAAAAGGATTTATGAGGACTATAATAATTTAAATGATATTTTAGAGAGTCAAAAAAATCTTACAGATTTTCAGAAAAAAATGGTAAAAATGATTCACAATAGAAGAACTAAAAAATTTTCTATAAGTTATTTTTTTAATCCAGTGGGGTTATATTTCTTTTTTAAATTATTTATTAGTAAAAGAAAAACAAATAATAAAGGATGGAGTCAATAATATATGGATGTTATAAAAATTGATTTTATGTCACATGGAGATGATCGTGGACAATTAGTTGCCATCGAAGAACACAAGGATATTCCTTTTGCTATAAAAAGAGTTTATTATATATATGATACGTTAAAAGATGTGGTAAGGGGATATCATGCCCATAAATGTCTGAAACAAGTATTAATATGTGTTCATGGAAGTTGTAAAATAAAACTTGATGATGGTTATTCACAAGAAATTGTAGTTTTGGATAAACCTTATGAAGGATTATATCTTGAAAGTAGTATTTGGCGGGAAATGTTTGATTTCTCTTCTGATGCAGTTTTATTAGTTTTGGCCTCAGAACCATATGACGAAAATGATTATATAAGAAATTATGATGATTTTATTAAGTATGTAAAAGAATCTAAAAATATTAACATTGATTAAATGAAAATTGATTTTGGTGATATTTTATGAAAAAAATGAAATTATTTATTGAAAATTTTTTAGTTTATGGTTTTGGAGGAGCAATTAGTGCTATTGTTCCATTTTTGATGTTGCCAATTATTACAAGACTTATGCCCAATTCAACATATTTTGGAATTAGTGATATGGCAAATACTTTAATTTCTCTTGCAATATATTTTGGAATATTAGGTACTTATGATGCAATGTTTAGAGTATATTTTGATAAAGATGAGATATCTTTTAAAAAAAGAGTTTGTTCAACTGCATTAGTAATTACTTTAATAAGTTCTTTTATTGTTTCCTTTTTATTAATAATATTAAAAAATCAAATAAATGATATATTTTTTTCTGGTATTAACTATAAATTTTTAATTTATATAATAGCTATAGCTGTTTTTGTAACTTCAAGCAATAGTATAGTAGCAGCACCAGTTAGAATGCAAAATAGGAAAAGGATTTATATATTAATAAATTTTATTAGTCCAATCTTATCATATTCTTTATCTATAATTTTATTAATAAAAGGATATTATGAAATAGCACTACCACTGGGTGTTGCAATTTCAGGATTAATAACAGAAATTATATTTTTTATTATAAATAGAAAATATTTTTCTTTCAAATTATTTGATAAAAAAATATTTAAAGAATTGTTGGTTCTTGGGGTACCTTTAGTTCCAAATTTTATAATATATTGGATATTTAATTCTTTTGATAAAATAATGATTACTAATTTTTTAAATATAGGAGAAGCAGGTATTTATTCTGTTGGCGCAAAAATTGCAAGTGCTAGTCAATTAATTTATCTTGCTTTTAGTGGTGGATGGCAGTATTTTTCTTTTTCTACTATGAAAGAAAAAAATCAAGTAAAAAATAATTCACTTGTATTTGAATATCTAGCTATATTAAGTTTTACTCTTGGTATTTTAATGTGTTTATTTAGTAAAACAATTTTTACAGTTTTATTTGAAGAGGAATATTTGAAAGCTTATATAATAGCACCTTATCTATTTTTGGCACCTTTATTACTCATGCTTTTTCAAGTGGCATCTAATCAGTTTTTAGTTGTTAAAAAGACTTGGCCAAATCCTTTAATTTTATTATTAGGAGCTGTTGCTAATATATATCTAAATTATCTTTTAATTCCAGTTTTGGGAATTGAAGGAGCTTCGATTGCGACACTAATTGGTTATATAATTTCTGTCATTATTGCTATAGTTATACTTAAAAAAATGAAATTAATGATAATATCAAAAAGAGTGGTTTGTTGCTTTTTGTTGCTGATTATTTATATGATATTATGGAGATTATTATTGCATATGTATTTTGTATTTAATGTTTTAGCAGTTATTCTTTTAATAGGTATTTATATTATCATTTATAAAAATGATTTAAATTTTTTGTTTCAATCGGTAAAATGTTTAAAATCTAATAAAAATATTTAGGGAGGTATTATGAGAATAGGAATTGATGTGACATGGCTTAAACCTAAAAAATCAGGAGGTGTTGAATCTTATTTAAGAAATTTGCTAGATGGTTTTATCTCAATTGAAAATAATAATGAATATATCTTATTAACAGCTAAAGATAATGATTCGACTTTTGATTGCTATTTAAAAGATAAAAGATTTTCAAAAATAATTTGTAATACTTATGCAAATAAAGTTAAAAGTCATTTATTATGGCAAAATTTATGTGAATATAAAGTATTGAAAAAAAATAAAATTGATTTTTGTTTTTTTCCAGTTTATGAAATGCCAGTTTATAAAAATAAAAAAATAAAGTGTGTTACTACTATTTGTGATATACAAGCTTTACACTATCCAGAGTATTTTTCTAAGTTAGAAAATGTTTGGTTTAAAATTGGATGGCAAAAAGCTTTAAATAATGCTGATATGATTATTGCAATTAGTGATTTTACTAAAGAAGATTTAACCAAAAACTTTAAACACAAAGATAATATAAAAAGAATATATTTACCAATTGTTATAAATGATGATAAAGTTAATTTTGATGTTTTAGCTAAAAGATATAATATAGAAAAAAATAAATATTTTTATACAGTTAGCTCTTTACATAAACATAAAAATCTTATTACTTTAATTAATACAATTGAAATAATTGTTAAAGAAAAATTTAAAGGAATACCAGATAAATTAGTTATTTCTGGAATAGGTGGACCTCAAAAAGTTGAATTAGAAAATATAATTAAAGAAAAGAAATTAGAAAAAAATATAATATTAACGCCTTTCATAGCAAATGAAGAGAGAAACTGTTTAATAAAGAATAATAATGTATTTTTATTTCCTAGTATTTTTGAAGGATTTGGTATGCCCCCAATAGAAGCTTTAATGTTGGGTAGTAAAGTAATTACCACTAAATGTACTTCTTTAATGGAAGTTACAAAAGGTTATTGTACTTATGTTGAAGATCCGCTCAACGAAAATGAATGGATTGAACAAATAAAAAAAGTTCAGTTATTACCTAATAAAAAATACAAATTTCCAGAATATGCTAAAGAAACTATTGCACAAGAGTATTTAGAAACTTTTTATGAAATTTATAAAAATGAAAGAGAGTAATCATATGAGAAAAATTTTATCAATTGTGACTGTATGTTATAATTCAGAAAAAACTATTGAAAGATGTATAAATAGTATTTTACCTCAATTAAGTGAGTCTATAGAATATATAATTATAGATGGAAAAAGTAGCGATAAAACTATGGAAATTGTTAAAAAATATAAACATAAACTTAGATATATTTCTGATGAAGATACCGGAATATATAATGCTATGAATAAGGGTATAAAAATGAGTAAGGGAGAGTATGTGCTTTTTATAAATAGTGATGATTATTTAATTGAAAAATCTTTAGAAAAAGTTATGCCAATTTTATCAAGTAAAAAATATGATGTTATATATGGGGACACTTTATATGTTTTAAATCTTGAAAACGAACTTTATTATAGAAAAGTTGAAAGTATGGAAAATTTAAATAAAATGAATTATGGAAGTATTTTATGTCATCAAAGCACATTTACGAGGGTTGATGCTCTTAAAAAAATTGGAATGTTTGATGAAAGGTATAAAATTGTGGGAGATTGGGATTCATTTATAAAATTAAGAAATGCTGGATATACTTTTAAACATATTAATGAATTGATATGCTATTTTTCTATTGAAGGAGTTTCTAATACAAAATTTAAATTTAAAGAATTTAAACAAGTAAGAAAAAATAATAAAGTTTATAAAGTTATAAATTTCTACTTTTTATTTGACTTGAAAAACTACCTATTGTTAAAATTGAAAAAATTTTTCAAAAAATATTTAGGCTATGACATAGAAAAAGTAAGAGTGAAAAAAGGATATTATAAAAAACTTAATGATTAATTAAATTTTATTGTTTGTTAATTTTCTCAATATAGTGGTTCAAATGTTTAATTTGACATTACAATATTATTTGTGGTTACTTTTAATATTAACTAAAATTTCAAAGTAAAAACTCCATTCTTCATACTAAAACTAAACATAAAGCTTAAGTTTGAACGGAGTTTTTTATATGATAATTATAACCAGTAGTATTAAATTACTCTTTTATAAATTTCATTTATTTTGTCCATTAAATTATCTTCATTGATATCGAGTAATAGTTTATGATTTTTCATTAAAACTTCCCCATTAATAATAGTTGTATCAACATTTGATGATTCTGTATTATGAACAATTCCTGTTATTAAATCTGGTAAAGGATAAGTTTCTATTTTATTATAGTCAAGAATTATAATATCTGCTTTTTTACCAACTTCAATACTTCCTACTATATCATCATATCCTAAGGCTTTAGCACCATTAATAGTAGCCATTTTTAATGTTTCATAGGAATTAAAAACAGTAGGATTTTTATAAATGCCTTTTTGTAAAAAATCAACTAAAGACATATTGTAGAATAAATTTAGATTATTACCACTTCCTTGACCATCTGTTCCTAAACAAACATTTACATAGTTTTTATATTTAGTTATATTTGCAATTCCACAACCTAAGTTTAGATTACTTACTGGATTATGGACAATAGATACATCTTTATATTTTAAGTCTTCAATATTTTCAATAAAAGTACCATGTGCTAGAATTAGTTTGTTATTTATTAAACCAGTCTTTTCTAAAGCTTTAATAGGGCTTCCATATTGCTCAGTAATTCCTTTAACTTCTCCTTCATTTTCGCAAAAATGAATATGAACAGGTAACTGATGTTCTTTAGCAAATACACTACATTTTTTTAAGTAATTTTCACTACATGTATAAAAAGCATGAGGAGCAACTGCCCACCTTATTAATTGATTATCATTATTATTATAAAGTTCTACAAATTCATTAAATCTTGTATCACCATTATTATCACTATCCATAACGCATCTACTAAATAAGCTTCTCACTTTTGTTTCTTTAATTGCCTTTAAAACACCTTGACAATTATAATACATGTCATTGCTTAATGTAGTACCTGTTTTAATCATTTCAATACAAGAAAGTAAAGAAGTATAATACATATCATTATCAGTCAATTTATCTTCAATTGGCCATATTTTATTATTTAACCAATCATTAAGATTTAAATTATCATTAGTTGCTCTAAAAATGCTCATACCTAAATGAGTATGACAATTGACAAGCCCAGGTATTATTACTTTGTCTGTAGCATCTATAAGTTCATCATATGTACCATTATAATTATTTGTTATTTCAATTATAGTATCGTTTTTAATTACAATATCTAATTTTTCAATTTTTTCTTTCCTTTTTGAGTCCATAGTTATAACTAGACCATTTTTAATAACTTTAATCATATTATCACCTACATCTTATTATAAGTCATATAATAAAGTTTAAAAAGTAAATTTTTATTTTTTTATTTAGTAATTAACTTTTTTATATTTTGAATTAATAATTATATGTGATATTATAATAACAAAGAAATGGATAGTGTACATTTATGAAAAAGAAAAATAAGAAAAAGGTTTTATTTGTAAGTGGTGTAGGTGGTCATTTAACACAGATGTTACAACTTAAAAGTATATTTAATGATTATAATTATATTTTGATAACTGAAAAGAATGAAGTTACTGCTGATTTAAAAAATAAATATAATATTAGATATTACATGTATTGTAACAAAAAGAATTTTATTAAATATTTTCTTATTAATATAATTAATGCTTTTCATAGTGTATATACATTCTTTAAAGAATGGCCAGATGTTATTGTTACAACTGGTCCAAATACTTCAATACCACTTTGTTATTTAGGATTTATATTTAGAAAAAATGTAATATTTATTGAGTCTTTTGCTAAAAGAGATGGAAGGACTTTAGCAGGACGACTAGCTTATCCTGTTGCGACAACCTTTGTTGTACAATGGGAATCGATGTTAAAATATTACCCAAAAGCTAAGTATTTTGGAGGTATTTATTAATGATTTTAGTAACATTAGGAACACAAACGCAGAAGTTTTATCGTTTATTAGATGCTTTAGAAAATAGTAATATTGATGAAGAAATAGTTGTCCAAGCTGGAGGATCAGCTGATTATCAAAGTAAGAAAATGAAAATATTTAAATTTATTAATTATAATGAAATGAGTGAATTAATAAAAAATGCTTCACTAATTATTACACATGGTGGTACAGGTAGTATTATAATGCCTTTACAAAAAGGGAAAAAAGTTATCGCTTGTGCAAGACTTTCAAAATATAAAGAACATATTAATGATCATCAAAAAGAGCTTGTAAGTGTATTTGCAAGTGAAGGATATATTTTAGAGTATGCTGATGGTGATAATATAGATGAAGTTTATAAGAAGAGTAAAAACTTTAAACCTAAAAAGTATATAAGTAATACTACAAATTTTATTATTAATTTGAAGCAATTAATAGATAATTAAAAATACCCGAAAATGTTTCGGGTATTATACAAATACCGGAAAAAAATTAAAAAATCTTCCGGTATTAAAAAATAAAGAAAGATATTTTAAAGAGGTATAACATGAAAAAAATTTGGAATTTGTATCATAAATATGAAGAAATAATTAATTATATTATAGTGGGAGCATTAACAACTTTAGTTAGTTTAGCAGTTAAATATGGTCTTTTATTTACTATATTTAATGCCGAAAATGCTTTAGAATTACAAGCATCTGTAATTATATCTTGGATAGCTGCCGTATCTTTTGCGTATATAACTAATCGTGTATTTGTTTTTAAGAGTAAGAATAAGAATGTTCTTAAAGAAGTAATTAGTTTCTTTGGTGCTAGAGTTGCAACCTTAGTAATGGAAATGGTTATTATGTGGTTCTTTATAACGTTATTAGGTATGAATAGTGATTTATGGGTATTAATTTGGACTTTTTTAACACAAGTTTTAATTATGATTGGAAATTATATTCTTAGTAAGTTATTTGTTTTCAGTAAATGAAGATGTCTAATAGACATTTTTTTTTATTACTTGATAGTAAATCTGAATAGAATCGGTTATAATTATAATAAGGTAGTCTTGTAAAGGATGATGGAAGATGACTGATGAAAAATTAAAATATTGTTTTGGTGTTATAAATCGATATCAAGAGTATAAAGATAAAGATTTTATAGACTATTATGATATAGTTGGAGTTAATAGATATTCATCATTAAGTGATATAAAAAAAGTTTTAAGAAACTTTTCAGAAGTTTTCAAACCTAATAATATTTCTTTATATTTAGGTTATGCACGCGATCAATTAAAAGAAACACCAGCAGCTAATCAATATCTTAATCATGCTGATTTATTCTTAGAAATATCTTCTAAGTCCGGATTAATTACGGCAATTCTCGGTGAAGAAGAAAACAAAGCAGAATATGATGCCGAATGGGATATAATAAAAGGTAAAAAAAATGATATAGTTTCAACATCTAATAATCACTTCAAAGGAAAAGAAATTTTAGGATTATTTATTGATTGTATTACAACTAATATTATTAAAAATGGAACTAATAATGCTAAGTTGTTAGTAGATCGTTTCTTAGATACAAATGGTAATTGCTTAATGTCATTTACTAGTGATAACAATAGTAGATTAATTGCTTCTAAATTAAATCCTAATGAGGTAAGAAAAGAACTAGATAATTATTTTGGAGATAAAGTTTCTCTTGGATATGGAGAATTATTAGTTGAAGAAATTTTAGAAAAAAAGGTTCAAGCATTAAATATAGCAAGTTTGTATACAGTTAAAAAACATGATTTATCACAATTAAAACAAGCTATATTGTCTTTATATAATTCTAATGATTATTCTTATTTTACAAATGAAAATGGTGCTCGAAATAATTTAAAGAAAAATGTAAATAGTCAATCTTTAATTATGACTATGGGTAAAGCTATGGAAATTAAAGATATCTATGAATGGGGAATTGCTAATGCTAGAACTAATACATCAATAGAATATAATACTGTTTTATATCTTGAATATATTAGTAAATTAGAATTAAGTAATGTAGTTAATAAAGAACCAAATGATAAGAATACTATAACATTTAAGTAACGTATCATATTTATGTTAAAGTTATTTTACTAAGTTTTAATAATTAAATAAGGAATGATTATATGCAAAAAAAGAACTATCATTTAGTTAAAGATAATTATTATTCTTTAAGAAGAATTAGGAAAAAAGTATTTAAAACAGCTGTCATTGTTGATCTTAGTATTGGGATTGCTAGTGCTATAACAATTTTTTGTTTTAATAATCATGTTCCGTCAAAAACGTTGGATAATCGTAATTATCTAAATATGGTTGATTTTGATCAAGAGATTATTTATTTAGATTTAGAAGATATTAATAATCAAAATTTAGCTAATTCTTTAGAAGAGTATCGAATTAATGAACTGGAAAGTGGAAGAACTGTTGTTAATTATGAACAAGTAGAAAGAGAAATAATCTCTTTGGATAATGCTATTAATTTAAGTTTTGAACAAGAAAGTATTATGAAGTATTGTGCTATATATCAAGTCGATTATAATATTGTATATAACAAGTTAGCAGAACTTACAAATAGTTTTACTAGTGATGAATACTTAAATGGAACGATACCAGGAATAGTTTTTAAAGGAGAACCAATTCATTTTGATAATAAAGAAACATTACTAGCTATGGCAGTTAGATGTTGTGCACAATTACCTAGTTCAGTAGGATTAAATGATTCGATTAAGATTGATACTGAGTTTGAATCTAATATGACTATTTTTCAACAAATTACTACATATTCATCTTTATTTGGATTGGATAGAAAAGTAGTTTACAGTATCATAAGGGCTGAAAATAATTTTGGAAGTAATTTAACTGATACAACTAATAATTTTGGGAGTTTAAAAAGTGGGGATGGAAATTCTTTTGAAAGTTTTGATAATTTAAATCAAGGTATTTTAGAAACTTGTGCAGAGATTTATAAATTCAGATATAGATATGGTATTACAGCAACAAGCGAAGAATTTTTAAGACAAATACAACCTTATTATGCACCAACAGAAGGAGTTTCAGAAGCTGAAGCTGAATTAAATGAAAATTGGATTATTAATGCCATTAATGCTTATAATGAAGTTGATAGTTTAAATGTCTTTGGAGATGATTCTTTAGATATTAATATGAGTCTTGATCATCAATTTTATATAGATTATACAGCTATGGCTAGCGAAGCAAATAATATAAATAATACATATTAGGAATTAATTATACTTAATTCTTTTTTATTATTTAATAAAACATATAATTAAATATATACTATCAGGTTTAGGAAAAATAAGTTATAATTAAAACTAGAAGAGAGTTGGTTATATGAAAAAGATAGTTGATGGAAATACAGCATGTGCTAATGTTGCTTATCTATTTAGTGAAATATGTGCTATATACCCGATTACACCCTCAAGTCCAATGGCTCAAGAAATAGACGTATTAAGTCATTCTGATAAAACTAATTTGTTTAATGAAAAAGTTAGTGTTATTGAAATGCAAAGTGAAGCTGGGGCTGCTGGAACGTTACATGGAAGTCTTCTTGCTGGTAGTTTGAGCAGTACATTTACAGCTAGTCAAGGGCTTTTATTAATGATTCCAAATATGTATAAAATAGCTGGAGAAATGTTACCTGGTGTAATGCATGTTGCTGCACGAACTATTGCCACTCATGCTTTATCTATTTTTGGAGATCATTCAGATATTTATGCAACTCGTGGTACTGGTTTTTGTATGTTAGCATCTACTAATGTTAGAGATGCTCATAATTTGGCTGCTGTTGCCCATTTAAGTGCTATTGAAGGAAGTTTACCATTTATGCATTTCTTTGATGGATTTAGAA
>JBJEDY010000029.1:0-12512 GCA_051872535.1 Bacilli bacterium
ATCAGACTTATTGCAGTTTTTCTTAATAAAACGGAATTTCAAATGAAAATTAGCGCTGAGTAAATAAAATGATAAAAAGATATGTAAAAAAGAATAAAATAATGTTATAATGTAAAATATAAGATACTTATAAAATAGAAAGAGGAATAAAAATGGGATTATTTGATGTCTTTAAAAAAAAGAAAAAAGAAGAAGAGTTGGATCAAACTATAGCTTTAGAAACACCAGTATTTGATACTCCAGTAGTTGAATCACAAGTAGAATCTGCATCTTCAAAAGAGTCAGTTTTAGAAGGTAGTGGAATTGTTGAAAATGAAGTTAATAATATTTCAACAGATGATCATATTGAAAATAATATAGATTCAAATATTTTGGGTGTAGAACCACTTCCAGAAAATGCTGCAGCATTACCAGTAGATTCTGAATCTACAGAAGAATTTAGTGAACCTATATCAGTTAATAACGAAGAAACAGAATCTATGCAACCAATTCCAGAATTTGAATCAGAAAAAACAGTTTCAGAACAAGAAACAATTTCTGAAGAAACAGAATCAGCAACAGTAATTGAACCATTAAGTGCTGAAACAATAGTACCTACTAGTGAAGAATTTACGGAAACACCAGTAACAAGTTTAGAAAATCCGACTGCTTCTGTTGCTGAAGAACCTGTAAATATATCTTCCGACGATGATGATACAAAATTCTGTCCAAATTGTGGAAATATGGAGACTGGCGGAACAATAATTTGTTCTAATTGTGGATCAAGATTATAACATGAAAAGAGTTTATACTTATGGTTAGTATAAACTTTTTTAATAATTAAAATTTAAAAAGTGCAATATTGTACTTTTTTTGATATAATAACTTAAGTTGAATGGAAGTGTTATTATGCAGTTACCTAATTTGAAAGAAGCTCGTAAACGTACTAAAGATAGAGCTGATATCATCTATTTAAATGAAAACTATGATTCTTCAATGTTTAAAGGGAAGAAATATTTTGTTAAAACTTATGGTTGCCAAATGAATGTTCATGATGGAGAAGAAATATGTGCTAGATTAGAAAGTATAGGCTATTCTAAAACCGAAGAATTAGAAAAAGCCGATATTGTTATTTTAAATACTTGTGCCATTCGTGAAAATGCCCATGATAAAGTATTCGGATATTTAGGAAAATGTAAACATTTAAAAAATGAAAAGAAAGATTTAATAATAGGTCTTTGTGGATGTATGGTACAAGAAGAAAGTGTCATAGAAGAAATTCGCACTCGCCATCCTTATGTTGATATAATTTTTGGTACGCATAATATTAATGAACTTCAAAATCTTATTATTGAGCATCAAGAAAAACAAGAAATAAATGTTTATAGTTGTGAAGGGAAAGTCTTTGAAAATATTCCATATAAAAGAGATTCTAAAATTAAAGCATGGGTTAATATAATGTATGGATGTGATAAATTCTGTACTTATTGTATTGTTCCTTATACAAGAGGTAAGCAAAGAAGTCGTAAAAGTGAAGATATTTTAAATGAAGTTAAACATTTAGTTAAGGAAGGTTATAAAGAAGTTACTTTATTAGGTCAAAATGTTAATGCTTATGGTAAAGATTTAGATGACATAACATTTGCTGAACTTCTTCAAAAAGTTAGTGATACTAAAATACCTCGTATTCGTTTTGTTACATCTCATCCTTGGGATTTTTCTAAAGATATGATTGATACAATTGCTAAGAACGATAATATAATGCCTTATATTCATTTACCACTTCAATCAGGTAGTAGTGATATCTTAAAAAAGATGGGACGACGTTATACAAAAGAAGAGTATTTAGAATTATTTAAAACTATTAAAGAAACTATTCCTAATGTTGCAATTACAACAGATATAATAGTAGGTTTCCCAAATGAAACAGATGAAGATTTTCAGGATACTTTAGATGTTGTAGAAGAATGTAAATATGATAGTGCTTTTACTTTTATTTATTCACCACGTGAAGGAACACCAGCAGCTTTAATTGCTGATAAAATTCCAATGGAAGTCAAAGAAAAGCGTTTGCAAGAATTAAATAAAGTTGTTAATAAATATTCTAAAATAGTTAATGAAACTTATGTAGGTAGAGTAGTACCAGTATTAATTGAAGGAATATCTGAAAAAGATGATAATAAAGTATTTGGATATACTGATACTATGAAATTAGTTAATGTTGAAGCACCAAAAGATACTATAGGCAAAATAATTAATGTTGAAATAACAGAAGCAAAAAGTTTCAGTTTAGATGGAAAAATCAGTGATTAATCACTGATTTATTTTTGTTCAAATGCATAACTTATATTATCAATTGCCTTTTTTTCGAACTAATAAGTAGAGGATAATAGCAAATCCTAAAATACCTATAACAATATATGAATATCTATATAATAATATTGTTTTTGTATAATCTTTAACAAAAATATTAACAGCAATTAGCAAAGATAAAATAAGAAGTAAGATATAAGTTCCCTTTTTAATAATTGGATGAAAAGTATTATTATTTAATTTCTTTATAATATTAGTAATAATAAATCCACTAACTATACAATCAAAATACCAAGTGATAACTAGAATATTTTCCATATTTTTAAATACGTCAAATAAACTTATTTTTTTAAGAACCATATATTCAGGAAATCTAATGATTGTTGTAAGAGGAAAACCAAATGTCATACTAATTATTAATATTGTTAAAATAATTGATATTGCACCAATTATATAACCAATAATCATATCTTTATAAGTTAAATGCATATCTTTAAAACTTAAAAGTAATATATTGGGAAAAAAAGAATATATAAAAAATATTAATGTTGACATTAAGAAGTTATTAATTCTTGTATTAAAAATAGGAAATATATTATCATAATAATTAAGGGCATAAGAACCATAGCCAAATAATTTAAAAATAAAAACTACAATTGATATAAAGAATAAAAATTCAGCTACTTTAGCAAAAACAGTTTCTCCTTTTCTAACACCATATATTATAACAATCATAAAAAGGATTGCTATAAATAAAGGTGGTGTTTCAAATAAGAAGAAAGAATGGTTCATTATAGTTAATACTGTTAATAGATAGTTTAATAATAAGAAACAAAATAAATAGACAATAATTTTCATTACAATATTATTTTTTATTAAATCACAAATATCTTGTTTACTATTTCTTTTATTGGCAATATGTAAAAGTTTAAAAGCAACAAGACCTAAAATAAATCCTAAAATACAAGCTATCCAAGTATCATTATTACTTTTTAAAAACAAAAATGATAAACCAGCTCCAAAGAATAAAAATCTTGATAAGAAAAAACTACATATTTGATATTGTCTTTTTGTTATCATTTAATCACCTCAAATAGGATTCCAAATCTATTTATATTTAAATTAATATTAACTTCATAAATAACATCTTTAAAATAATCATCATAATATTTCTTTGGATTCTTTTTATAATACATATTTCCAATACTTAAGACATCACTATTTAAAAATAAAAGTTCATCAATCATATTTTCTGTTTGTTTTTTCATTTTTTTACTAAAGATATCTTCCAGTTCTTTAAAAGTATCTTTATCTCTTAAACTATATTCTTTATCAATTGATTTAATAGTGGCATCTAAATCTAAAGTAATAGTAACTTTATCATCTTTAACATCATATTTAAACTTATTTGTTTTTATATCGATAGAATTAATACCATCACTATAATAGATTGTATTTTTAATTTTATTTGTTAAAAGGGAAAGAATTGCTGAGTAATCACTATCAATATAACTAACCATTTTATAATCACTAAAAATAGCAATATCATTTACTTTAAAGTGATCTTCATCTAAGCTAATACTTGGTATATAAATATCTTTTCCTTTACTTTCAATTTTTCCGATTAGAAAATCAAATTGATTATTACTTTGAATAAATGAAGATTCATTATTACTCTTTAAAAGATTTAAAATATAATTACTAGTTGTATCATTTTTTTGTTTATTATTTAAAATTTCGTAACTAGTACAATCATTAGCAATTGCTAAATAAAAATTATTATTAACTCGACTAGAACGAAATAAATCATCAAATATTTCTTGCAAACCTATATCTTTAGCAGTACTTTCACTAATAAAAATCATTTGCAATTGCGAAAAATTTGGTACTTTTCCAAGTTCTTTATATGTATGTTTAAAAGCATCACTAAAAGTTTTACCTGAATTACTTACTAAGCGTGTTTTTTCGGTATCACCAGCTTCTTTTGGAGTAGGAGTAAGTATTTCTAAAGTTATTGAATACTCTCCATCTTTATAATCAACACCAACACCAGTAATAAGAGCAATATCTTTTAATTCTTTATAATCATAACAACCACAAAGAATTAAACAAGCTAAAAATAAAAAGATTTTTTTCATTGAATATCGCTCCTTTGCTTGGTTAGATTATCAGTTAACATCTTACTTCTTTTAGTTTTCTTTTTTCTTTCTTTATTTAAAACTGTATTAAAGATAAAGTTTTTATTAAATGGCGCTAGAGGGTAAGTATATGGTTTACCAAAAGTCTTAATACTACAAAGATGTACTAAGAATAAAACAAATGCGATGACTAAACCATATAATCCTGCTATTACTGCAAATAATAAGAAAATATATCTAAATATACGAATAGAGTTGATAGCATCAGAATCAGAAAATAATAAATTGGTAATAAAAGTTATAGCAATAATAATAATCATAATAGGACTTACTATACTTGCACTTACTGCAGCTTCTCCTAAAATTAATGCCCCTAAAATTGATATAGAACTTCCAAATGAAGAAGGAAATCTTATGTCACTTTCACGAAGCAAATCACATAAGAATAACATAATAAAGGCTTCTAAAGCTGTAGGGATTGGTACATCTTGTCTTTGAGTTGTAAAACTTACAATTAACTCTAAAGGAATTGACTCTTGATTATAATTTATAAAAGCTACATACAAAGCTGGAAGTAATAAAGAAACAAAATAACATATGAATCTTGTAATTTTTAAAATATTAATATTGATGCTTTTATTATAATTATCAGATGAAGGATTAATAAAATCAACAAAGAAAGCTGGTAGTATTAAAACAAAAGGGGAAGAATCAACTAATATTGCTAATTTTCCTTCTAATAATTCTAATACAACTTTATCAGGTCTTTCACTTTCCATTGTTGTTGGAAATGGTGTTGCGTTTTCGTGGGTAATTAATTGAGATATATAAGAAGAATCTAAAATACCATCTATATCAATTTTTTCAATTCTTTCTTTAACCATTGTAACTAATTCTTTTTCACAAATATTATCTAAATAAACAATACTTACTTTGGTTTTAGTTTGTTTTCCAACAATTATATCTTCATTTAACAAATGTTTTGTTTTAATTCTTCTTTTTATTAATCCTAAATTAGTTTGGATACTTTCAGTAAATGCATCTTTAGGACCGTATATTGCTGGCTGTGATTGAGGAATATCAACACTTCTAATTAAATCTCCTTTAGTTTCTACAGCAAATAAGAGTTTTTTAAAACTAACAATTGTAAACCCATTATAAAGATAATTTTCAATTTCATCTTTCTTGATTTTAACAGTATTAGGACCTGCTATTGAACTTTCTAAATTTTTAATTTTATCAGTAATTAATACTTTTAAAACATAATCATTAACTTTATCACTACTACATAAACTCTCTAAAAAAAAGACATCAATTTTCTTAACATGTTTAATAATTAAGTCGGAACTATTTTTAAACATTTCCTTTATTTCTTCTGCCATAAACTCACCTTTTATTATTATGGAAAGTTTATGGTATAATATAACTAACAAAGGAGTAGTTTATGGAAAAAGTAACGATTAGTAAATTAGATAACTATGGTAGAGGTATTTGCTACATCGATGATAAGATTACTTTTGTATATAATGCTTTACCTAAAGAAATAGTATTTATTGATGATTTTGTAAAATATTCAAAATATCAAGAAGCAATTGTTAAAAGATATGAAAAAATATCTATTGATAGAGTAGAACCAGTCTGTCCTTATTATAATGCTTGTGGTGGTTGTCAATTAATGCACCTTAGTTATGAGGATAATCTTAAGTTTAAAGAAGATAAATTAAAAAGTATTCTATCTAAATACGGTAATTATAACGGTAATATAATTATGAATGGTTGTTCAAAAGATTTGTATTATCGTAATAAAGTTACTTTAAAAATAAATAACTATAAAGTAGGATATTATGAAGGTCATACTCATAAATTAGTGGAAATATCTAAATGTGTTGTTGGTAATGAAGACATCAATAACTTTATTAAAGATATTAAAACTTTTAATATTAAAAACGGTAGTATTGTTATAAGATGTAATTATAAACATGAACTATTACTAAGTATTAATACTGATCAAAAATTAAAATTAGATAGTAATATCATAAGTAAACATAAGATAGTAGGTATAGTATTAAATGATGATACTATTTATGGAAACAATTACTTTATTGATAAAATTAATAGTTTTAAATATAAAGTTAGCTATAATTCATTTTTTCAAATTAATCCTTATATGACCAGTGAGATATTTAAAGAATTAGAAAATTTACCTAATGATTATAAAAATGTTTTGGATTTATATTGTGGAGTAGGAACATTAGGTATTGTTGTTGCTGATAAAGTAGAATCTTTATTTGGTGTTGAAATAGTTGAAAATGCAGTTAGGGATGCTAAATATAATTCTTCAGCTAATATTTTAGAAAATACCACTTATTATTGTGGTAATGTTGCTAATGTTATTCCTAAGTTACCTAAAGATATTGATTTAATAATTGTTGATCCACCACGTAGTGGTTTAGATAAAGAAACTATAACAAGTATCTTAACTATTAAACCCCAAAATATAATTTATATGTCTTGTGATGTTATGACTCTAGCTAGAGATTTAAAAGTATTACAAAATAAATATGATATTATAAGTGTAAAAGGTTATGATATGTTTCCTTACACATACCACGTTGAATGTGTATGTGTTCTAAAACTTAAATAAAGCCTTATATTTAGGCGGAAATCAACTGTTCAGTGCTTGTTAAAAAAAGCATATTCTTGATAAAAAACACTAATTTTCATCAAAAAAATAGAAAAAATTTAGGAGGTTGTTTGAGGAGAATATGTTTACGCATACCATATTAGTGATATGAGTTGTATAATTAAATTTGTTATAGAAAAATGTGACCTTAACTAAAGAATAAGGATAATCATTAAAACAATTAAAGATAATAAGGAGTAAAAATATATGAGTGATAATTTTAAAGTAGCAATTTTGCAATTAAATGGAATTAATAATTCAAATCAGTCTTTGAATAAAGGAATAGAAGCTTGTAAAAAAGCAAAAGAATTACATGCAGATATAGCAGTTTTTCCAGAAATGTGGAACATTGGATATGAAATGCCAAATAATAACGAGGATTTAAGTATTTGGATGCAAAAATCAATATCGGAGAGTAGTGATTATCTTTTAACATTTAAAGAATTAGCTAAAGAGTTAAATATGGCAATTGCTATAACATTCATTGAAAGAACAGAAGATTTACCCCAAAATTCTGTTATTATATATGATAGATTCGGAAATAGAGTTTTAAAGTATTCCAAAGTTCATACGGTAGATTTTAAAATGGAAAAATATACAAAGCCTGGAACTGATTTTTATGTTGAAGAACTAGATTATGGAAAAGGAAAGGTAAATATTGGTTCTATGATATGTTTTGATAGAGATTTTCCAGAAAGTGCAAGAATATTAATGCTTAAAGGTGCAGAAATCATATTAGTTCCAAATGCATGTTTCATGTCAAAAATAAGATTAGAACAACTAAAGGTTAGAGCTTATGAAAATATGGTAGGAATAGTAACAGTTAATTATTGTAACCACGGTGGAAAATCATCCGCATTTAGTCCTATTGTAAGAGATAAAAATAAAAAAGAAATAAATAATGAAATTTTAATTATGGATGAAAGTGAAAGTATTCAAATAATAGAGTTTGACTTAGATGAAATAAGAAATTATAGAAAAAGAGAAACATTAGGTGATGCATATAGAAAACCATCATTATATAAATATATAAGCGAAGAACATATTAAAGAACCGTTTATAAGAATAGATTCAAGAAGAAATTTAAATTAGTATATATTCATAGTGCACATTTTACTTATATAGTTTGAATATTATAACATGGTCAGTTATACCCAAACATATAATTTGCAACTATTCATAATGTGCATTCAACACACGTTGAATGTGTATGTGTTCTAAAACTTAAATAAAACCTTATATTTAGGCGAAAATCAACTATTCAGAGCCTATAAAAAAGTATATTTTTGATAAAAAAACACTGATTTTCATCAAAAAAATAGAAAAAAAATAATATTAGATATAATGTCAAAAGTTAGGAGAGTAAGAAATGAAAGTTTTAAGTTATAATATTTATGGTGTTAAAAATACAGAATATCCAATACCTAAATGGTATGTAAGACAAGAAAATTTAAGAAAAATTTTAGATGATTTATTGAAAGATTTTGAAATTAAAGTATGCTGTTTTCAAGAAGTAAATCAGAATAACATAGATTTGTTAAATGAAATATTAAACAACAATAATTTTAAAATGTTAGAAAAATTTCCAATGAAAACAGAATCATATAATCAATATAATATAATTGCTATTAGAAATGAAAAAACAATAAATGTAAATTTTGCACATTGTTTACCTCATGGAAAAGATATGGAATATAAAAAAATTGAAAATCAAATAATTGATTATAATATGAGTGATTATAGGACAACTGTATTTGTAAATTTTGAATATAATAGCAAAAAATATCTTATTGGGAATATTCATACTGATTATATTTCTACCGAAGGAAAAATAAAAGGAACAGTTAAGTCATTAGATTATATGGATTCAATTAATTGTGATTATAAATTTATTGTTGGAGATATGAATATGGTCTCTCATATGTCAGAAGTTTATAATATTCTAAAACAAAAAAATAATTATACTACTATTTCTAGAAATAAGAAATTTAATATTCTAGATAATTCATGGCATGGATACGGAACGAAGGAACAAGTTAATGTAGATTTCGCTTTTATAGAGAAACGTATAAAAGCAAAATACGATTACAAAATAATAAAGCAAAATGATATGTTAAATGAAGGTTCAGATCATAGACCAATTATATTAACTATAGAATAAGCAAAATAATTTTATATTTAAGGGTAATTCTTAATAGTAGTATGTTCATTATGTAGTAGTCAGTTGTATCCAAACATATAAAAAGTAATTATTCATAATTAACGAACGCGGCATATTGAAACAGTTTGTGTTCTTGAAAGAAAGTAATTTATTGTGTTATGTATATTTATTTAATATAATTAATATGTATTAATTAAGTTGCTAAGTATTAATACGACAATTTGGTCGACTAGGGTTTATAAGTTTTATGCAACTAAAACTTATTTGCAAGCATGCGGAGATATACTTTTATAAGTATGTCTCTTTTTTTATAAGGAGGAAAAAGATGAATAAAGATAGAAAAAGTAAAAATAGAAAATTTAATATACGAAATAAGAGGGGTAGAAGTAATGCTAGATTCTGATTTAGCAAGGCTTTATGAATGTAAAAATGGAACTAAAGAAGTTAATCAGGCAGTTAAGAATAATATAGATAAATTCCCTAAAAGATATAGTTTTCAATTAACTGATGATGAATGCAAATATTTGTGGTCAAAATTTTTGACCGCAAATATCAGTTCTAAATCTAGAAGTAATCCAAGAGTATTTACTGAACAAGGAGTTTATATGCTTGCTACAATTCTAAAAGGAAAAAAAGCTTCACAAATGACACTTCAAATAATGGATGCATTTGTTTTAATGAAAAGGTATATATCAGAGGGATTAATAAATAGTAGAATATTAGTAAATCACGAAGAAAGAATACTAAAACTAGAAGAGTCTTTTAATAAATTTTCATCGAAAGAAAAAACAATTATTTATGAAGGAAAAATATATGATGCTTTTAGTGTTTTAATAGATATGTTTAATGAAGCTAAAATTGAAATTATTATAATAGATAACTATGCAAATAAAGATTTATTAGATATGTTAAGAAATATTAACAAAAAAATAATAATTATATCTAAAAATATTGATGAATTGCTAATAAAAAAATATAAATCCCAATATCAAAATATAGAATTTATAAATACAAATCCATTTCATGATAGATATATTATTTTGGACAGAAGTATCGTTTATAGTAGTGGAATGTCTTTAAAAGATGTTGGGAAAAGTTATAGTTATATAAATAAAGAAAAAGAAGAAATATTTATTCGAGAATTATTAAAAAGACTTAATGATATGTTATGCTAAACATAGTGGAAGAAAAATATAAATTAAGGCGTATTGTCAACCGCAGTCAACCTTGGTGCCATGAGGTTTAACGTGTATGTATTCTAAAAATTAAATAAATTCTTATTTCCTAGTATTATTAAATATGTACTTATTAAGATATGATAAAAGCAATATATTTATTATCCCACAAACAAAAAAGTAGTGTGTTGGTAAAACAACAACTACTTTTTTAGGAGGGGTATATTTAGTTTAACCCTTCTTTTAATTTTTTTTCTAATTCTTTTTCTAATGCTGGTAATCCATATTCTTCATTATAATAATTTGGAAATTCCATTAAATGAGCAAGTGCAATCTTTGCAGTCATCATTAAATCATCATTTGTAACATTTGTAACTGGATTTACATATCCATGTTCTAATTCAATATTTAATCCTACTATTAAATCTTTAATAGTAAACTTATCAAATACAATACCAAGTTTATTAGCAACAGTAATTGCATCACTTATTGTAAACATATTAATCACCAATAAATAATATGTTACGCATCACATTATATGATTTTTTTATGAGTTAATTAAATTTTTTTTGTAAAGTCTTCTTTTTTGTAGTAGAAAACATATTAGTTTTTATTAGACTATTTAATTCAGATAATCCCTCCATATTTCTTGGCACAATAGATTCGAATTTTTCCATATTTTCAAATTCTAATAATTCTAGTAATATATTAGAATTCATTTCCGTATCATCAGCAAGATAAATCTTTTGTATATAATATATGTTTTTTAGTTCATTTATATAATTTATCATTTGCCAAATTTTTCCTTTGATAGAATAGCTAAATCTATTTGATTCTAAGTAACCGACATCACAAAATTGTTTTCCTATTGTTATTCTTTCATCTAAAAAGCTACACATAATATTATTATATTCAGAAACAATTTCTTTCTTTTCATTACTTACTAAGGAAAATAATAATATATCTGCTTGATTCTTTTCTTTTAATTCTTTTAGTAAAAAATTAAATTCCTGATAGTCGACTTTGGAATTTTTCTTAAAACCATCAATAGTACCATTAATATCACAAAAGAATATTACTAGTTTTTTCATAAAAAGCTCCTTTATGTATATAATTAAATTTTGTACAACATTAAACTGCATTTATACTACATAATAAACTTCAAACTAACTTCATTGTAGTATACCATAAATAATTATTCTTGAAAATAGATAAAATGATCAGTTAGAATGATTATTACAAGAAGAACTATGATATAATTTTTATAGAAAAGAGGAATTTATATGGAACAACTAAAAAAGTATATAGCAAGTATTAAAAATTTTCCTAAAGAAGGAATCATTTTTAGGGATGTTACATCATTACTTGAAAATAAAGATACGCTAAGATTAGCGATTAATTCATTACAAGAACTATTACAAGATATTGATTTTGATGCGGTTGTAGGACCAGAATCAAGAGGCTTTATCTTTGGAATGCCAATTGCTTATAATCTAAATAAAGCTTTTATTCCTGTCCGTAAGAAAGGTAAATTACCAAGAGAAACAATTAGTGAAGAATATGCCTTAGAATATGGGACTGATACGTTAGAAATACATAAGAATAGTATTAAACCTGGTGATAAAGTAGTAATTATTGATGACTTAATAGCAACTGGTGGAACAATGGAAGCTATTATAAAAATGGTTAATCGATTAGGTGGAAAAGTAGTAAGAATTGTTACTTTAATAGAATTAATTGATTTAAAAGGAAGAGAACTATTAAAAGATACTGATATTAAATCATGTGTTGTTTATAAAGGAGAATAGATAAAAATTAAAAAATGCCAAAATGCGACAAAATATTTAATTTTTAAATGTTAAACTTAGCATATTAGAAAGAGTGATAATATGCTAAAAGATGAATCAGCAGTTCTAGAGTTTAAAGGTAAAGATATTTTTAATAAAGAATTTATGGTAAAGATGGTTTATTTATTTATTAATCCAGGTGATGTTGTTTTAAAAACAGCAGCAGAGATTTTGCAAATAAAATTAAGGATAGAAGTTTTTTTTAATCAAAATCAT
>JBJEDY010000030.1:0-12188 GCA_051872535.1 Bacilli bacterium
TTATCAATCAATAAAAACGGGATATCCAAACGGGATTTCCTAACTTAAATTAACCAATTTTTAATTATTAACAGGTTCTTTTTCTTCCTTGTATATAGATGTAAATAATTCAGTTTCTTTATCTTCTTCGATATCTGGAGTTATATCTGGTAATTCATCTAAAGAATTAATACCAAAATAATCTAAAAAATCACTTGTTGTTCCATATAAATTAGGTCTTCCTGGCATTGTACTTTTTCCTGTTTCTTTAATAAGACCTTTAGCTAGTAACTTCCTTATTAGATGTACACAACTTACTCCTCGAATTTCATCTAATTCAACTCTTGTTATAGGTTGATTATATGCAATAATAGCTAATAATTCCAATGCTGCTTGTGATAACAAACTATTTTCAGGATTATCAACTAATCTTTTGTAATATTCTTTATGTTCTTTCTTAGTAGTTAATTTAAAAGCATTACCTAGATAACTAATGCGAATTCCTCTATTATCGCTTTCATAAGTTGCTTTTAATTTCATTAATAATTCTTTTGCTTCTTCAATATTTATATCAAGTATTTCACATATTTGTTTTAAAGTTACTCCTTCTTCACCTACAACAAATAAAATACCTTCCAAAACTCCTTGTAAATTCATCTTAATTCACGCTTTCTATCATAATTGGACTAAAATTATTCTCTTGAATAATTTCAATTTCATTATTCTTACTCATTTCTAATATTGATAAAAATGTTACAATGATATATTCTTTAGTAGCTATTTCAAATAGTTCTATAAAATTAACTTTCTTACGACTTTTTAAAATGGTACGAATATCATTTGTTCTTTCTTCAACACTTAATTCTCTTTTTGTTATTTTAGTATTAAGAGGTTTAACTAATTTTTGTCTTTCTTGAAACAAAAGTATAGCATTCATTAAATCTGCTAGTGTAACACTACCTTTTTTTAACGGAGAGACATCCATAAATTCTTTTAAATTATCAGGAAGTCTAGTGTATACTTCATTTCTTTTTTCTTCTAATTCTTTAAAATCTTCAGTTACTTTTTTATATTTCTCATATTCTAATAATTTATTTCTTAAATCTTCTTCAGATACAATAGAAAAATCAGCATTTTCATCTGTTTGTTCTTTTTTATTTATTAACATTCGACTTTTTAAATGAATTAATTCGGCAGACATTACCAAATATTCGCTTGCGACATCAATATTATTATCTTCTAAATGATGAATAAAATCAACATATTGGTCGATTATATCTTTAATATTAACTTCATATATATCCATTTTAGATTCTTTTACTAAGTGTAAAAGAAGATCTAATGGACCTTCAAAGTCATTTATACAAAAATTATATGTCAATTTTCATCACTTCCGTTTTATTTACAAGTATAGCCTCTAGCTTTCATTTCAAATGATATTGTTTTAGCATTTGTTTTACCTAAGTAGTAAGCTCTATCATTGATAGTATTAAAATCAGCATTAGTTACAGTTATTGGATCTATTTTAACATAAAAACTAAAACCATTAACATTATTAGTCAAATTAGATGTGATACCAGTAATCATATTATACCTATTTGACTTATCTTGGTAACTAGTTAAAACGTTATTATACTCTTCAGGTGTCGAATATAAAACTGTTGATTCCGTTATTTGATCATCAATACCTAATAATTCATTATTTAAGAAAGTATAAGTAAGAGTTCTTCCTTCTAATGAGCAAGTTAGTTCTTGTTGTTCTTTTAAATTAGTTCTTAATTCTATATCTGGATAATCATTAGTAGTTAATTTTTTTACAGCAATTTGGAAATCTCTTGTGTATACTGTTTCAGGAATTACTAGTTTTAATTCTTTCTTTTCTGTTTTTTGTAAAATAGTATTTTCTTCTAATAAGGCACTTCCTAATAATTCATTATTACTATACATTCTGATATAAATATTATCTTGATAAAAATATGGAGAATTATCTTTGTTTTCAATATTAAATGTTAGATAATAAAGATTTTTATCTTTTGTTTTGGAAAAATTAGATAAAGTTAATTTATCAATTGATATTATAGTATCTTTAGATAAATCATAGTATTCTTTTTCTTCAGGTTCTTTCTTTTCTTCCGATATTGGTTTTTCAACCGGTTTATTTGTATTAGTATTATTTCCGTTTACTGGTAATCTGCCATTTTTAAAATTAGTAAATGCTTCTTGAATATTTGGTAAAAAAATAATCATTGCCCCAATTGCTAAAAAGAAAAGCAAGATTGGAATTGGTCCGATTGTTTTTTTAGCTTTGTATTCATAAACAACTTTTTCAGTACCATTTAATGATATTTGAGGAATTTCTTCTTCATGTTTTATTTCATTAGAAATATTTTGTTCTCGTAGCGAATCTTGTTGTGTCTCCGTATTAGATTTAATAGGAGATTCTGGTTGATGAGATGATTCTAATGTAGGAAAGATATTATTCATCTTTGGTTCTATAATTGGTTCAGATGTTAATGTTTTTGGTTCTTCAACTGGTTCTTGAGAGATTGGTTGAGGTTCTACTTGTTGTTCATTTATAGCATTAGTACTAGTTTCTACTACAGATGTTTCTTCTCCATTTTTAATTTCTTCTTTATTATCCATATTAATCCCTTCATTCTCTATTTTTTATTATAACAAAAAAGCAATAAAAAAGTCTAGTAATACCTAGACTTTACCTTTTATATATATCCAAGACAGAAAAACACTCTTTTAGTCTTTGGGTTTAAAGAAAATTGTAACTGTTATTGCAAATATTATTGCACTACAAATACCCGCACTAGTTGTTGTTAAAAGATTAGTTAACATTCCTAAAAAACCATTTTGTTCAAATCCTTCAATACAAGCTTTATATAATAAATTACCAAAAGACGTAATAGGAATAGATGCACCAACTTTAGAAAATTCAGATATATTATCATATAGTCCTAAAAATCCTAGTACTACTCCCATTACAACGAAAATACTTGTAATATGTCCATTAGTTAATTTTGTATGGTCCATAATTATCTGACCAATTAAACATATTGTCCCAACTACTAAAAATGCATTTAAATATATCATTTTGTAACCTCCAAACTAACTGCGTGACATATTCCAGTTAAAGGCATATGTTGATCAACCATTACTTTTGAATGTAATGAACCAGTTGCTAATAGTAGAATCTTTTTATATTTTTTTTCTTTAAGGATCTTGTTAAATAATACAAGTGGTAAACAAACTGGTCCACTTCCACCGGCATAAACATTTTGATTTTCATTATATATTAAACAACCTGCATCTTCGTGATTATTGACATTTAATTTATATTTTCTTTTTGATATTTCTTTAAATAAAATACTTCCATATTTTCCTAAATCACCAGTAAGAATTAAATCATAGTAATTAGGATTTCTTTCTAAATCATTTAAGTGCTTGAACAAAGTATCAGCTGCTGCTGGAGCCATAATTGCGCCCATATTATTGGCATCTGTTATACCATAATCGATTGATTCTCCTATAGTTGATGATTCAATTTTTACCTTGCTTTTTTCTCCACTAACTAACGCTGCTATAGCACCAGTTACAGTATGACTGCTATATAATTTTCGATTCGGACCATACTCAATAGGATAACGATATTGTCTTTCAGCAGTTAAATTATGAGAACTAGTAACACAGATAATATTTTGCATAGTATTACTAGTAATAAAGTTTGCTGCAATTATTAAAGATTCATTAAAAGTTGCACAAGCATTATATATACCGAAATATGGTATATGATATTTGGAAGCACATGTATTAGTAATACAATTTTGATTTATTAAGTCTCCTCCTATTAGTAAATCAATATTACTTTCAATTAACTTATTATTATATAGAAGATTATCAATAACAGTTTTCTGCATTTCTATTTCTGTTTTTTCAAATGTGGATTCTTTATTATAGTAATCATTCATTGTAAGATTGTATCCTTTAATACGGCCTTTTTTTTCTAATGGTCCTACAATAGTAAAACTATCTTTTAAAAAAACATTGGAATATTTAAAACTACTCATCTAAATAGCACCACCTTTATTAACGCAAAGATAAAAGCACTATATATACCATATAATAAAACACTCCCTGCCAATTTAAAGATATTAGCACCCATACCAGTAATTAATCCTTCTTTTTTATATTCAATTGTACTACTTGTCATTGAATGAGCAAAACCAGATATTGGTATTAATAAACCACATTTAGAAAAAGTCATCATACTATCAAAAAAACCTAATCCTGTTAATAAACTACTTATACCAATTATAATAACAGCCACCCAAATAAGAGCTGTTTCACTAGATAGTCCATAAGTATTTGTAAGAATCTCATGAATTAAAGTTCCGAATACTCCTACTAATCCACCTATTACAAATGCTATTATTGAATTGTATAAACTTCTTTCTTTAGGCATTGTTTCTTTTACTAATTCATTATATTCTTCTTTATTCATATAAAAACCTCCATTTTTATTATGGAAGTTTTTAACATTATTATGTATTAACTGACTAAATAGTTATGCATTTTATCTAAACTTCTTTTTTCATAACGCGAAACCATTACTTGAGTAAGTCCTAAAGTAGCAGCTGTTTCACTTTGTGTCATATCTTTAAAATAACGGCAGTTAATAATCTTCTTTTCTTCAGAATTTAAAGAATTAAAACTATCTTTTAAAGCAATTTTATCTTCTAGCGCCACATTATCTTCAACAGATAATTTGTTATATAAATCAACTTCTTCTTTTGTTTGTTCATCTAAACTTAGAATACTTTGAGCATTCATTATAGTTGTTTCTATAATACTTTCATCTACTTCTAAATATAAAGCAAGCTCTTGATTAGATGGAAATCTTCCTAGTTTTTGGGCAAGTAAATATCTGGTTGTTTCTATTTTTTTATATAATTTTAAAATATCTTTATTTAGTTTTACAGTTCTATTTTCATTTGCTAATTTAAACATTTCTCCAAAAATATAATCATAAGCATAAGTAGTAAATTTAGTGTTAGAATCTTCTTTATAGTTTTTGATTGCTTTTATTAATCCTACTACCCCTACTTGATATAAATCTTCTTTATCACAATTGTAGAATCTACTAGCTATCTTATATATTAGTTTTTCATTTACTTTAATTATTTCATCTATATTCATAGTAATTCTCCTTCTTAAAATAATATAGATGATATCAATTATGTTTTATACAAGTTCGACAAATGATGTCATAATAATACTGTATAATATGTAAAAAGATGCTATTTGTTAGCATCTTCATCTATTCTATATGGATTATCAATAGTTCCATCTCCTATAACTACTGTATTAGCTTTTAGAGATATTACTGGTCTTACTCCTTTTTTATTACTTGATGAGGATTCTTCTAATGAACCATTTGCTTTAACAACAAACATAGAAGTTTTTTTATAGTAATAATCTCTTGGAGTCATTGTAAAGAATTCTGTATTATTATTTAAATAATAACTAGTATTTGGTAAACGATAAGTTCCACCTGCTAAGGATACTTCATCAGCTGTAATAAGTCCAACTCGGTTACGATATCTTCCACCATAATTTTCAGTAGATGTTTCACAAGCTATGATAGGTTCTTTATCGCCAACTAATCTTGATGATGCTTGATAATAGTTGTGCCAGTTATTAATATAGTTATTCGTATCATTACAATAATTAGCTATAGCAACATAATTATCAAAGTTTTTAATAGTATTTGCATACCAAATATCTAAATAATCCTTCATAGTACTACTCTTAATTACATTTCCTTCAGGATAAGCAAAACCAGCATAAATACTATCGTTATTTATTTCATTAAAGGCACTTTCTTCAAGAGTATCTTGAAGAATTAAACGAATAGTCTCATCACCATTTATTCTCACAATACGCCAAGTTAAATTAGCAAAGGAAACGTAGTTATTAACTACATTACCACGGAAATAATAACTTATGCCATCTTCATCTTCAGTTGCAAATAATCCTTCATCAGTAGTTGCTACATTGCTATAATCTGGCGTTTGTTTAGCTAATATTGTAGTTTCATTCCCATTATTTTCTAAAATAGTTTCTTTAAATGTAGGTAAATTAATACTTTCCTTATCTGTTATAGCAAATTCTGCACTAAGAACTTCTTCATTTTTAATTGTACTAATCACCTTTTCATCCATCCATAACTTAATATTAAGACGTATTGTTTCTCCAGGTTCAATATCAATATTAGTAACTTTTTTACTATGGCTTAAACCAGTCATATCGGCACGACTATTTTTTAACTCATTATATTTTATAGGTCCTTCTTCAATGTCCCCTTGAACATAAACAGTCAAGCCTTTAATGTTCATTGTATTATCTTCTTTAATATTTAATCTTACTTCAGCTTTCTTTTCAATTTCGCAATTATTTTTTATAGATAAAGAAAAAGGTTCACTTGCTTTACCATTTTCTTCATTTAGTGGACGGAATTTTGTTTTTGATATAGCATCATCATTAGGAATGATTAATTCAAAACAACCATTTAGATTTGTTGCAATCGAATCATTTGATTCAGTAATTTTCCAAAGACCATAACTAGTTGTTAAAGAGAGTGTAATAGTTAATAATATAACAATAATAGCTAAACTTAATGCATAACTTTTCTTCATAACACTCACCTCGTGTCTTCGTTATTCTATATATAAATATAGTATAATTTAGGGATTAAGTCAAATAATTTAGGACTAATTATTGAGTACTTTTTTAATTTCTTCCTTAGCTTTTTCAACACTCTCTTTATAAGGATTCATAACATAAGTTTTAGCACTTTTATATGAATAAGTATAATCATAATGATCTTCTCCATCTAAAACATATGTAGATATTTTCCACTCTTTTTGTAAATCTAATTCTTGTTTTATCATTGAAGTTATTTCTTCATCAGTCATATTTGTAATAAAGGCTGCCGATAATGATTTTAGTAAAGAATTATAATTTTCTAATATTTTCGGAGATAAGGCTTTATCAAGTATCGCCTTAAGAACAATTTGTTGATTTTTATTACGAGTTCGATCTCCATCTATAAATGCTTTTCTTTCTCTTGAGAATGCTAGAGCTTCTTTTCCATTAAGATTATTCTTTCCTTTATAGAAAGTATAAGGCTCTGTATATTCGTCATAGGCTTTAGTTGTAAATTCATAGTCACTATAAATGGTAATACCTTTTAAAGCATCAACTATATCAATTAGGGATGTAAAATTAACTTTAATATAATAATTGATATCAATATCAAGAAGTTCTTCAATTGCTGCAACCGATTCTTTAATTCCATAAATACCAGCATGAGTTAGTTTATCTTTGCTTTTTTTAGAAGGTAGAGTCACATAATAATCACGAGGAATAGATGTAATAGCTAGTTCTCTAGTATCTGGGTTTATAGTTAAAACAATATTTACATCACTTCTTGATGAGTTAGTAACGGAACCATAAGTATCAATACCACTTATATAAATATTAAATGAATCACTCATTACATCAACTTTTTTAGTAATATCTTCAATTTCTACTTTTATTTCAAAAGAATCTACTACTTTTATTTCTTTGGCATAATCTTTATTTTCCTCTTTTAAGATTTTATTAGTACTTTGTTCTAACATAATTGCATCAACATCTTTATTTAATAAAGATATTACCAAATTATTACTATCATAATACTCATCATCAAAATCAATTTTTTCCTTCAAGGTTTTTATTGCTTCTTTATAATCGCTATCAGCTTCTTTCATTAAACCAATTGTCTTATCTTCTAAATCATTTAATTCATTAATAGAGCTTTCATTTAATACTATTAATTCATATGTTACAGTTTTAAAATTATTCTTTCCTAATTTATTTAAGAATCCAATTGTCGATAACTCATAAATTATTCCTATAAAAATTCCAATTATTAAAACAATAGATATTACAACAGAAACTTTTCTTTTAGTTCCTTTATGATGGGTAAAATAACATAGAATGTAATCAATTATAACTATAGCTATTACAAATGGAATAAAGTATTTACTTGGTAAAATATCAATAGTTTTAAAAAGAATTAACATTATTAAAGAAAGAATGCATAATGTAATTGAAATAATATAGTTTTTTCTTGTTCTTTTTTTACCTTTTTTCATAAAAATCCCTCCCTATTTTCGAGTATTTATCATTTTAATAATTATATCACAAAAAAAGGATTACCCTTTTTATAAGGAATCCTAATTTGTATATATTTGACATTATCTTACTTAGTCAATTCTTGTAATAATAAACTCATTGCTTTAGCTATATTTTTACTACTAAATTCTAAAAATTCTTCATAAGTAATCGCATTATTATTGTTTGGTGTATCTGATATACTTCTTATTATTAAGAAAGGAATATGATTTAAAAAACATACTTGAGCTACAGAAGCACCCTCCATCTCAACACAAATTGCCTCAAATTTATGATTAATCTTCTTCGCCATTTCTGGATCAGTACAAAAAATATCTCCTGAAGCAATTGTTCCTGTAACAATATGCAATTCTTTATTGTTATGTAATGACTTTTCAGCCTTTTTAACTAAGTATTCATCACTTTCAATATATTTACTTCCAATATTAGGAATATATCCCTTTTCAAAGTTAACTGCTGTTATATCAAAATCATGTTGAACTAATTGGTTTCCAATAACTATATCTCCGACATTTAAAGAATTATCAATTCCCCCTGCTACACCAATATTAAAGATATAATCAACTCCAATATTATCAATTAAGATTTGAGTTGTACGAGCGGCATTTACTTTACCTATACCACATTCAACTAAAACACATTTAATTCCATTAATATTTCCTTCATAAAAATTAAGTTCAAATATTTTAAACTCTTTTTCTAAATTCAAATATTCTTTTAAAGCATCAAGTTCTTCTTTTAAAGCAAAAATAATTCCAACTTTTGTCATATTATCACCTAGCAAGATTATAGCAAAAAAAGATACCTAATACTAGATATCTATTTCCATCCACAGAAGATTGTTTTAAAATTATCTTTTAAGATATCAAAGAAAGTACTTTTAGGAACATCTTCTTTGATAGTAAGTTCTACTTCATATAATGTTTCACCATTATCTAGGACTTTTAGTTTTCCTACGACATCACCATTTTTTACAGGTGCTTTTACTTTCGATACATCAACTTGATAATCATAAGTTTTTAATTCATCGTTAATACTTTTTAGTTCTATAATTTCTTCTTTAATAAGTAGATTTGCTTCGTCAAGTTTTCCTTTATCAACTTTAACTTTACCTATATTTGTATTATAATCAACTACTTTATTTAACTTATAATTATTAAAGCCATAGTTTAACATATTAGTTGTATCTTCACTACGTAAGTTTGTATTTCCTTCTCCCATTACAACAGAAATAAATCTAATATCATTACGAATTCCTGTTGCTGTTAAACAATAACCAGCATTAGCTGTAAAACCTGTTTTTAATCCATCTACTCCCGGCATAAAACGAACTAGTTTATTAGTATTTACAAGCCATATTTTAGTTCCATCTGGTTTATTTAAATATTCTTCATATGTACTAGTAAATCTTAAAATATCTTGATGTTTTAAAAGTTCTTTGGCCATCAAAGACATATCATAAGCACAACTATAATGATTTTCTTCATCAAGTCCATGAACATTAACAAAGTTAGTATTTTTACAACCCAGTTCACTACACTTATCATTCATCATTTTTACAAAGTTTGTTGTAGAACCACCAATTTTTTCAGCCATAGCTACAGCAGCATCTGTCGCTGTTACTAAAAAGCAGTAAAAAGTCATTTAAATTTAAGCTACTATTGTGGCCAAGTATGTTAAGTTTTAAATGTAACTTAACTTTATGAATGTTATCCTTTTCCTGTAATCTTTCAACATATATAGTATCTATTATACTTCCAAATATTCTAAATACTGATTCATCATCATCTAAAATTACACTTTTTATTTTTTTATAAAAATTATCTATATTATCTTTATAATTATCTTCTTTAGTAATAGAAAAATAATCTATCTTTTTCTTTTCTAAAATATCTAAATCAGAATTATATTTTTCTCTTTGAACATTATATTCTTCTGAATCTATTTCTTTTCTAGCTCTCATATTAATTAGTTCTGCTTTGGCACTTTTAATATCTTCTAATTTTTTATCTATATCATTTATCTCTTTGGTATAGTCTTTTTTTATTTCTGTTTCACTTATCAAATTATATAATTCTTTTATAATATCACTTTCTTTGTTTAAAAAAGTATTAGTCATTTTTTTAAATATATCTAATAATTCTTCATAATGGATAATTGGTGTATTACAACCATTTGCTTTTTCTTTACCATATTTTCTATAATTAGAACATCCCCAATATTTACTTATTTTACCTGTTATTTTATTCTTATAACTACCTTTTATAAAAGATGCTCCATCATGATAACATTTAATTTTACCAGAAAGTGCATACCTCATATTAGTTCTAGTATGAGTTTTATGTTTATAAGAATTCTTGTTTAATATCTCATTACATTTTTCCCATAGTTCTTCTGAGACAATTGGAGGACAACTCTCATTATCTTTATAAACGATCCATTCTTCTGGTTTAAATCTAATTCTTTTTTTAGAATGATAATCAATAGTAGTTTCCTTATGAGCACAAAAGTATCCTTTATACTTTGGATTTCTAATAATCCTACCAATTACAGAACCTGCTAATGGTTTATTTGTTTTACTCTTAATATTATATTCTTTATATAAATAATATCCTAATCTAGAAGTTCCCATTTTTCCTTTAGCATACTCGTCAAATATAAGTCTAATTAATACTGCTTCTTCTTCTACTATTTCTAGTTTTCCTTTATTTTTTCTATAACCATAAAAATTATCATTACCAGATACTATTCCTTTTTCAACACTTCTCTTATATCCAAATCTAATTCTTTCAGATAATTTTCTAATTTCATCTTGAGCAATACTTGACATGATAGTTAAACGAAGTTCTGAATCCGAATCAAATGTATTAATATTATCATTTAAGAAAAATACACCAACTCCATGTGATAATAATTCTTGTGTATATTTTATACTATCAATAGTATTTCTTGAAAACCTTGATATTTCTTTTGTTAATATTAAATTAAATTTCCCATTTTTAGCATCATTAATCATTTTAAGAAAATTATCTCTTTTATTTACACTAGTACCTGATATACCTTGATCTACATAGCCAGGAACAAATACCCAATTCTCTTGTGACTTTATATAATTTTCAAAATACATAATTTGATTATCTAATGAATTTAATTGTTCTTCATGATCCGTTGATACTCGAGCGTAAAATGTAACACAAAGTGGTAAGTCAATAAGTTTTTTACCTTGTGCTAAAACATTTCTAATTTGATACATATTCATAAGTCTTAACATCTCCTTCTAAACTGGAATTTTAACTACAATATTTATCATATTTTCCTTTATACTTAATTTATCTTCTAATTTAATAATATCTTCATCTAACTTTTTCATTATATTATTACATTGACAAAAATCTATTACATCTTTGCTACAAAGTTCATTTAATAATTCTTTTTGTATTTTTTTTTTTACAATTAGAGTTCCAAGATTATTATCCAAATTTTTTCCTCCTCATTTAAACTTATTAGAATAAATAAAAAAAAGAACTCTGTTATTCAAGTTCTACAGATCATTTTTAGTTTTTATATTCTTGTATAATCTTTCCTATATCAACTCTGCTCAGTTTTGATTCAAAAATTAAAATTGTATTTAGGCAAAAAAATTGCAATAATCTTCACAGTTCTTGCATTTTTTACTATACTCTATTACTTGAAAAAACATAGTCAAATCAATTTTGACCATGTTTATTATACTTTTTTAAAATTGAATAAAATATTATATATTTGATAATTTATCTTTAATGTAATCATCTAATAAATCAGAATCTTTTTTTTCCCATTTATAATCACAGTGTTCTTCACTTAATATTACATTAACATCAGACTTATTAACATTTACAATAAAGTCAATTTCCAAATCGTGAACTACCTCACCATTTTTTTCTTTTACTTCATCATAATAATGTGTGATAATTGGATTAAAT
>JBJEDY010000031.1:0-2526 GCA_051872535.1 Bacilli bacterium
CTTCTTTTTTTCCACATCCTGTTAATAATATTATTAACAACATTGATATTATAAAAATCTTTTTCATTACCATTCTTCTTTCTTATATTATTATAACTATCTTTTTAAATTTCGTAAATATTCTTTTTTTTCTTTACTAATACGATAAGAATCTCTCATCTTAGATATAGCTTTATTAAAAGTAAAATCATTTAATTTATTATTTAGTAAATACTTTTCTGTATCATTAGAATATTTAGTATATAATTCACATACTAACCAAGCTTCAGCCATATTTACATAGTATTTATCGCTTTTAATTTTATCTAATAATTTAAATATTTGTTTTATATATTTCTTATCTACATAGTGGTTTAAAATGATTATTAAACCAACACGAGAAATAAATTCTTCTTCATTTAATGCTAATTTTTGAAAATAATTAAAATTTTCAGTATTTATAGGAAGACAAATTGTATTGCAAAAAGAATCAGTAATCGCCCAGTTATCAATTTTTTTAATATAATTTTCAAAATAAGTAAAGAAAAGATTTTCTTCTTTAATAGATGCTAAAACTAATCCTTCAATCATTACTTCTTCATAATAAGTATTAGTTATTTGTTTAAAAAAAGATTTATAATCTGTTTTAATAATTTCTTTTGCAATCTTACGTATTATAGGAAGTCTTATTCCAAGTATTTTGTATTTAGTTTTACATAATTTAGAATGAAATTCTTTATACTTATCTTCTTTAATACTAATTAAGTAATTAAGATAACTTTGATAATTTTCTTTAGTCCAAATATGAGGAAACATATTACCACTCCTAGTAAAAATTATAACTAAAAAAGTGCTATTTAGCAATTTTTGGTAGTTGTATTATTTTCAATTTTAATATACAATTATATCGAACAATTATTTGTAGGTGGTTATATGGAAGAAAGACATATTTTAAGTATTGATTTAAAAAGTTTTTTTGCATCTTGTGAATGCGTAATGCGTAATCTTGATCCTTTTAATACGCCATTGGTGGTAGCTAATCCCAAACAAGGTGGTGGCGCTATTACTTTAGCTGTTACACCAGCATTAAAAGCTCAAGGTGTTCCTTCAAGAGGACGAATATATGAAATACCTAAGAATATTAAATATATGATTGTACCACCAAGAATGAATTCTTATATAAAGTTTAGCGAAAAAGTAATTAGCGTTTATTTAGATTATATTTCCAAAGAAGATTTACATGTTTATTCTATCGATGAATGTTTTTTAGATGTTACTAATTATTTAAAATTATATAAAAAAACTGATTATGAGTTAGCTGAAGAAATTCTTACAGAAATAACAAAGAGAACAGGTCTTACTGCAACTTGTGGAATTGGTCCAAATATCTTACTCGCAAAAATTGCAATGGATATAGAAGCTAAGAAATATAAAAATGGTATTGCCAAATGGACAAAGGATGATATTAAAGAAAAATTGTGGGTTATTACTCCTTTATCAAAAATGTGGGGAATTGGTCCAAGAATGGAACGTAGACTTAATTCTTTAGGAATATTTAGTGTTGGTGATTTGGCTAACTATAATAAGAATATGTTAAAGCATAAGTTTGGAGTTATGGGTGAAGAATTATGGAATCATGCTAATGGTATTGATGAATCAGTTATAAGTGATATGTCTACTTCACCACATGATAAGTCTTTTTCTAATAGTCAAATTTTATTTAAGGATTATGACGAAAGTAACGTAGGAATTATTATTAGAGAAATGGTTGATGTTGTTACAAGAAGATTAAGAAATGCCAATATGCTATCTTCAGTTATTGGTCTTAGTATTGGTTATTCTAAAAATATAGGTGGTGGTTTTTTTCATATAATGAAATTGGATACTCCAACTGATAATAGCAAAATCATTTTAGATACCTGTATGCTTATTTTTGATCGTTTCTACACAGGAATGCCAATTCGAAAAGTAGGAATTAGTACTAGTAAGTTAACAAAAAAGACTGCTGTTCAACTTAATTTATTTGACAGTTTTGATACTATCCAGAAAGAAGATAAAAAAAATAAAGCAATTGATGAAATAAATGAGAAGTTTGGTAAAAACTGTATATTAAAAGCCTCTTCCTTATTAGAAGACTCAACAATAAAAGAACGTAATAAAAAGATTGGAGGACATAATGCATGAGTGATCGTGGAATGATAAAATGGCAACCTTTTAGCGCTGTTACACCTAGTAATAAAATGGTTAATGATGTTCTTAAAGAAAAATCTAAAGTAAAAATGCCGGATTTAAGTGAAGAACAAATCATGGAAATGGAAAAACTAGTTGTTGAATCGTACACAAATGGAGAAAATATTTTATTAACTATTTTTCATAATGGCTATATCTTTAAAAAGAAAAGTATCGTTAGCAATATAAATACTATTACTTCAAAGATAACTTTTTGTGATGGATCCTTTATTTATTTTAGACAAATATTAAATATTAAAAAACGTTGAATAAAAAAGATAATTCTCGTAATTATTAATGAATACGATTAAAAAAGAA
>JBJEDY010000032.1:0-11693 GCA_051872535.1 Bacilli bacterium
ATATAGATTATGGAATGTTGAATCAACTACAGATACAAAAACAGCATTAAGACTTACTCATTCTATAGATATCATATTTGATACAACAAACACGATTGATGAAGAAGGAGTATCGTGTGCAACTCCAATGATAAGTGGTGGAAGTGGAAATTGTAGTAATGGTGAATATATGACCCATCCCGCCTTTATATCATTAGATGTAAATGGAATATGGGTAGGAAAGTTTGAAACAGGGTATAAAGGAGCAACAAGTACAGCTAGTGCTGAAGTAAATGCTAATGACTCTACAAAAATAATAGTAAAACCAAATGTTTATAGTTGGAGAAGTAATACAGTATATAATATGTTTATGAGTTCATATAACTATGAAAGAGATTTAGGTTCTCATATGATGAAGAATACAGAATGGGGAGTAGTAGCGATATTATCTCATTCAAAATATGGAATAGACAATGAAATAAATATCAACAATAATAGTTCTTTTAAAACAGGATATAGTTCTTTATTAACTATTTCCCAAGGAACCTATCCAGGAACAGCTGGAGATGGAACAAACTATAATAAACCTTATAATACAGATATCGGATATCTAGCAAGTACAACAGGAAATATCACTGGCGTTTATGATATGAGTGGAGGAGCTCTTGAATACACAGCGGCATACATAAGTGGAAATGTCGGATCAAGTGGTTTTAGCACAACAACAATCGCAACAGAAGAATATCAAAAATACTTAGATGTGTATAATGCATCAAGTGCAGGTCAGACATATCAGTATCGCATCTTAGGCGATGCTACAGGAGAGATGGGACCATTCTTAACATATGATGGGTACTATCACAATAGTTGGTACGCTGACACTTCGCACTTCGTGTACTCGTCTGGCCCTTGGTTCTATCGAGGCGGCCTTTACCGCGGTGGTGTTCTCGCAGGCCAGTTCTACTTCTATGGGCTCACGGGCGCGGCTAGCAGCAACATTTCGTTCCGCCTAGTATTAGCACCATAACAAATAGTAGGAAAAACTGAACTTTTTTTTATTTTTATTGTGTTTTATGACTTTTTTATTGTATAATTGATTTATGAAAGTTTGGTGTTATTATGAAAAAAGAGAATATTAAATTGGTAATTGTAGTATTAGGAATTATTGCTTTAGTAGGTATTGGATTTGCTATTTACAATTGTAGTTTTAAAGAAGATAAACCAGAAGAAAATAATAGTATAACAGCTGATGAAAAGAAGTTTAAGGAAGAATATGAGTCTTTAAATGGAGAAAAAAATAAAAATGATGTTCCATATAAAGTTATGGATATTGCTGAAGATAATAATGTTGTATATATTACCGATGAAGAAGCTGTTGATATTATAAAAGAAGAAACTGCTGTAATTTATATGGGATTTAAAGGATGTCCTTGGTGTCGTAATGCTATTCCAGTATTATTTGATGCTGTAGAAAATGTTGGAATTGATAAGGTTTACTATTTAGATTTAACTGATGTTAGATCACAAATTACATTAGATGCAAATGATAAAGTTCAAATAACAAAAGGAACTGATGCTTATTATGAATTAATGGAACTTTTAGATAACTATATTGAAGATTATTCTTTAACTACTAGTAAAGGAAAAACAGTTAAGACAGGAGAAAAGAGAATTTATGCTCCAACTGTTATAACTGTAAAAGATGGTGTAGTAGTTGGATTTAATGAAGGTACTGTTGAAGGACACGATAAAGTTGATGGAGTTCTTCCTGATTTAACTAAAGAACAAACTGATAAGTTATATTTAATTTTTGAAGCAATGTTAACAAAAATAAGTTCTGATAATTGTAATGAAAATTGTTAAGCACATTAAGTGCTTTTTTCTTGTGATAAAATCTTAATTAGATTATAATAACTTTAGATATGTAGGTGATGTTATGAAATTGATTAGTTTATTACCAGCTGATACTTATACAGTTATCAACAAAACGATTTTAACCGAAGTTGATAAAAACAATTTAATATCCCTATATGAACCAATAATTGGACCAATACCAATGAGTCTTTATTTAACTTTATGGCGTGATTTAGATAAATTAGAATTGATGAGTATTGGTTATACACATCACCATTTAATGACAATAATGAAAAGTGATTTAGAAAGTATAAAAAAAGCAAGAGAGACGTTAGAAGCAGTTGGTCTAATTAGAACATATATAAAAGTTGGAGAAGTAAATACTTATGTTTATGAATTATATTCCCCGCTTAATGCCAATGAGTTTTTTAATAATCCGATATTTAATATTGTTTTATATAATAATATTGGTAAGAATGAATATGATATGTTGAAGGTAGAATATCAAAAGATAAATTTTGATATTAAAGAATATGAAGAGATAACAAGACCTATGAATTTAACTTTTAAATCTGGTAGTAATGTTGATACTATTGATGCTAGAGAAAAGAAAACATTAGGACTTAATATTGTTGATCAAATTGATTTTGATTTACTTATTAGTTCTTTACCAAAAGGTCTAATTAATGATCGAACATTTAATAAGAAGATTAAAGAATTAATTGTTAATTTATCATTTATTTATAATTTAGATACATTGAAGATGGCTGAATTATTAAGAATGGTTATAAATGAAAAAGGTATGATAGATAAAGAAGAATTAAGAAAAAGTGCTAGAAAGTATTATCAATTTAATAATAATGGTAATTTACCAACTTTGGTATATCGTACACAACCGGATTATTTGAAAAATCCTAGTGGTGGAACAAGTAAAAAAGATAAAATTATTTATGTTTTTGAAAATACATCTCCTTATGATTTTTTACAAAGTAAATATAAAGGAAGTAATCCAACTAGTAGAGATTTGAAATTGTTGGAAACTTTATTAATAGATGTAGGACTTAAACCAGCTGTTGTTAATGTTTTAGTAGATTATGTTTTAAAGAAAAATAATAATAAATTAAATCAAGCTTTTATTGAAACAATTGCTGGACAATGGAAAAGAAGTGGGGTTGAAACTGCTTTAGAAGCAATGCAATTAGCAGAAAAAGAACATAAAAAATATAATAAAAAGATTTCTTCAACTACTAATAAAAAGATTAATGAAGCAGAACCAGTATGGTTTAATGAGAATATTTTAAAGGAAAGCATTAGTCAGGAAGAAGAAGATGAGTTAAAAGAATTATTAAAAGAATTTAGGTGATATGATGGTAGAACTTACAGATAAAACAAAAAAAGTTCCAAATACTAGTTTAAAACAAAGTTATATTAATGCATATAAAGATAATAAATTTAAGAAATTAGTTAATCGATTAAAATGTAAAGAAGAAATAGCAATGAAATATACATCTAGTTTAGAAGATACAGTAGAAGAGCTTAATCATTGTAGTGAGTGTAAAGGATTACCTTATTGTACTAATCGTTTAGAGGGACATGTTTATTATCCAGAATATAATGGAAAGAAGATTGTTTTTTCTTATGCACCTTGTAAGTATTATAATAAAGCCTTATTAAATGATAATAATGATCTTAAGGATATTGCTAATGCAAAGATGAGTGATATAGATACTAGCGATAAAAAAAGAAGTAAAGTTATAAAATGGATTGCTACTTTTGCCAAAAATTATGAATTTGGAAAGACAGTTAAGGGTTTATATTTGCATGGTAATTTTGGATGTGGTAAAACATATTTGATAAGTGCTTTATTTAATGAATTAAAAAATAAAAAAGCTATATCAGAAATTGTGTATTTTCCAGAGTTACTAAGAGAGATTAAAGGCGATTTTGATAATTATAGTGATAAAATGGAATATTTAAAGAATGTTGATTTATTACTTATTGATGATATTGGAGCTGAAAAAGTTACTGAATGGGGAAGAGACGAAATATTAGGAACTATTTTACAAAGTAGGATGAATAATCATAAAACAACATTCTTTACGTCAAATTTAAATATTGAAGAGTTAGAAAGACATTTAACAATTTCTAATTATAGTGATGATGCTGTAAAAGCACGTCGGATTATTGAAAGAATAAAACAATTGACTGAAGATATTGAAATGATTAGTGAGAATAGAAGAAAGTAATTATTTGACATTTTAATTATTGTAGTTGTATAATCATATTAAATCAATGAGGAAGAACATGATTATTAATAATCTTATTTAAAGAGAGTTAGTGGTTGGTGGAAACTAATAAAAGACTTAATAATTACTATCTTCTAAGAAGTTTAATAAAACTCGGGTAATTACCGTTATCAAAATTAAGTTAAAATTAGGATGGTACCGTGCATTATGCACTCCTTAGGTAGCATCTTTTTTATTTGAAGGTGATAGATTGGAAAATATTTATGAGAATAAACAAAAAATAATATCCAAAAAAGCAATCATTCTTGTTTTCCCAGATGGTTATGTTGAATCCATTGATGAAAGTTTAATAAAAGAAAAAGATAGTATATATCATATTAATTATTATAAACTTCTTTTTGGAAGGTCAAAAAGATTAAAAAGATTTTTATTTGAATATGATAAATATTTTGGTAAGGAAGGAATAGGCGATCACAATATAATAGATAAAGAATTAGTAGCTCTAAATGGTGTAGCAGTTTTTCTTAATCAAAGTATTGGACAACCTCAAAAAGATAGAACTAATGGATTATCATTTTTTATGGTATTTTTGCCAAATGAATATGGAAGTATAGAACAGATGGTTAGAATTGAGAAATTATTAAAATGGTATCCTGAAAATCGTCTTGCGTTAGGGGATTATGAAGAAGAATTACAATGGTTTAAAACAATATATTTAGATGATGTTTTAAAAAATATAGAAGAAAATAAAAAAATAATGGAAGAGGAAATTAATTATGGTAAATTTTAAAGAAAATGAAGAACTTAATATTTTAAATCATAGTTGTGCTCATTTAATGGCACAAGCTATTAAGCATTTATATCCAAATGCTAAGTTTTGGGTAGGACCAGTAGTAGAAGAAGGTTTCTATTATGATGTAGATTTAGGTGATGAAGTAATTAAAGAAGAAGATTTAGCTGCAATTGAAAAAGAAATGAAAAAATGTGCTAAGGATTCTAAAAATATTGTTAGAAGAGAATTAAGTAAAGAAGAAGCTTTAGAAATGTTTAAAGATGATATGTATAAAGTTGATCTAATTAGTAGAATGGAAGAAGATACTACTACTATTACTTGTTATTCTCAAGGGGATTTTACTGATTTATGTAGAGGACCTCATGTTGAAAATACTAAGTTATGTAAGAATTTTAAATTAACTAAATTCAGTGGAGCTTATTGGAAAGGTGATGCTAATAACAAGATGTTACAAAGGATCTATGGTGTTTGTTTTCCATCTCAAGAAGAGTTAGAAGCTCATTTAGCTGAACTTGAAGAAATGAAACAAAGAGATCATAGAAAGATTGGTAAAGATTTAGAAATATTTATGGTAAGTGATTTAGTTGGTAAAGGTATGCCAATGTATTTACCTAATGGATATTTTATTTGGGAACAATTAGAAAATTATATTAAAGGTAAAGAAAAAGAATTAGGATATTTACATGTATTAACTCCACCTCTTGGAAATGTTGAGTTGTATAAAACAAGTGGGCACTGGGATCATTATAAAGAAAATATGTTTCCAAAGATGGAAGTTGAAGATGAAGAATTTGTATTACGTCCTATGAATTGTCCACATCATATGATGATTTATTCTAATGGAATTCATTCATATAGAGATTTACCTATAAGAATTGCTGAAATTGCTAGAGATTGTCGTTTTGAAACTAGTGGTTCTTTAAAAGGTATTGAGAGAGTTAGAACTTTTTGTCAAAATGATTCTCATATTTTTGTTACTCCAGAACAAATTGAACAAGAATTTAGTTCAGTAGTTAATTTAATTCTTGATTGTTATAAAGAATTAAATATAAAAGACTTTCGATTTGAATTATCTTTAAGAGATCCAGAAGATAAAGTTAAGTATTATCCTGATGATGAAATGTGGAATAATGCAGAAAAAACTTTAAGATATGTTTTAAATGATTTAGGATATGAATATGTTGAAAAAATAGGTGAAGCTGCTTTCTATGGCCCTAAATTAGATGTTCAAGTTAAACCAGCAGTTGGACCAGAATATACATTATCTACTTGCCAATTAGATTTCTGTTTACCTATGCGTTTTAATTTATCTTATATTGATTCAAATGGTGAAAAGAAAACTCCAGTAGTATTACATAGAGCTGTATTTGGTTCAATTGATAGATTTATGGCCTTTTATTTAGAAGAGACTAAAGGTTATTTACCTGCATGGCTTGCACCTAAACAAGTTAAGGTTATTCCTGTTAATAATGAATATCATTTAGAATATGCTAAAGAAGTTTATGATAAATTACTTGAAGCTGGTTTTAGAGTTGAGATTGATGAAAGAGCAGAAAAACTTGGTTATAAGTTAAGAGAAGCTGTAATTAAGAAAATGCCTTATATGTTAATATTAGGTCAAAAAGAAGTTGATAATAATACTATTTCTTATCGAAGAGCTGGAAGTGATGAAACTACAACTGTTTCATTAGATGAATTTATTAAGTTATTAAATAATGATATTGAAAATAAAGTTCGATATGACAAATAAAAACGTAGAAAGTAATCTACGTTTTTTAAATGTTAAGAAATAATCAACCATAATAAAATATATGTAAGTAGATGTCAATTATTCTGGAAAAATAATTGTTATCTTGATGAGAAGTGATATAATAATATTGACTTAAGCTTGGTTTTCAAATTTGGATTTAGGGTGTGAATAACTAAGTCTAAAATTTGGAAGCTTTTTCTTGTTTTAAAATAGAAGTAAGGTGGAAAAATGGCAATTGAAGGAATTGAACTTGAAAAAGAAAAGAAAATTTTAAGAGGGATTAACTTAAAAATTCAAAAGAAAATTGATGAACTTGGTGGAGATATTGAACTTGATGAAGAAAAAATAAGAGAATTTAAAAAGTTTGCTTGGGATAATAAAAGTAGTATGGATTCAGCTGAATTATCAGCAGTGACTAGTGAATCGATGCTTGAAGCAAATATGATGTTAATGCAAAAAGATTATTTTAAAAAGCTATTAAGAGTAAAAAATAGTCCTTATTTTGCATCAATAGTTTTTGATGATGAAGATAATGAACATCATGTTATATATATTGGTCTTACTTATTTGAAAGATGATAAGTTAAGAAATATTATCAATGATTGGCGTAGTCCTATTTGCAGTATTTATTATGATTATGAAGTAGGAGAATGTGCTTATTTAGCACCAGGTGGAATTATTAGAGGAAATTTAAGAAGAAAAAGACAATATAAAATTGAAAATAAAGAGTTAATTAGATTATTTGATAGTTCTTTAAATATTGAAGATGAAATGCTTCAAGAAGTTCTTGCTAGTGAAAGCTCTGAAAAAATGAAAAATATTGTTAATACAATTCAAAGTGAACAAAATGCAGTTATTAGAAACACAACTGATAAAAATTTAATTGTAAGTGGAATAGCTGGTTCAGGTAAAACTAGTGTAGCATTGCATAGAATTGCTTTCTTACTTTATAAGATTAAGCATTTAACTAGTTCAAAAGTTTTAATCTTTTCTCCAAATCAAATATTTACAGAATATATCTCTAATGTTTTACCAGAATTAGGGGAAGATAATACACTACAAACAACTTTTAATGATTATATGTCAAAAGAATTAAAAGGTTTTAAGAAAGTAGAAAATTATGTTGATTTTATTGGTAGATATTATAAAAATGGTGAAAACAATAAAGAATTAGTATTCTATAAACAAAGTGATGGAATTATTAAAGATATTGAAAATTTTGTTAATGATTATGTTACTAATGCCAAATTTACAAGTGGGTTTGTAGAAAATGAAATCTATAAAATTGATAAAGATGAAATAAATCAAATGCTTAGAAATCGTTATAGTAGTTTAGTTTTATTTGATCGAGTTGATACTATAGCTGATAAATTAAGTGAAGCTAATTACAAAGGGACTCATAAGAAGAGTGCTACATATCGTAAATTATTATTGGAACATGCCAATTTTACAAATGATTTTAAAGAAATTTTTTGTTTATTTTTTAAAAGTGAATATGCCAAAGTTAAGATGACAGAAGTGGAAATTCAAAAGTTTAAAAATAGTAGTGAAATAAAATATGAAGATGCCTTATTACTAACTTATTTAAAAGGGTTATTAGAAGGCTTCTATTATGAAAGATACATTGAACAAGTTGTAATTGATGAAGCCCAAGATTATAGTTATTTACAATATTTAATAATTAGTAAAATATTTAAACATGCCAATTTTACAATTTTAGGGGATGTTAATCAAACAATTAATCCTTATTATAAATATCGTACTTTGTCTGAACTTACTAATATATTTAAAAGTAGTGCTTATATAGAACTTACAAAGACATATCGTTCTAGTCAAGAAATTATTGCTTATACAAATAAAATATTAGGATTAAATCATGTCTGTGCGATTCGTAAAGATAATCATATCCCTGTAGTATTAAGAACAACTCTTGATACTTTAGAGGGTGATGTTAATCATTTAAGAGATACATATAAATCAATTGCTATTATTACAAGAGATAGTTTTGCAGCTAATAAAGTTTATAATTTATTAAAAGAAAAAATGCCAATATCTTTAATTGAATCAAATACTATAGAATTTAATAAAGAATTGGTAGTTCTTCCTGCATATATTGCTAAAGGATTAGAGTTTGATAGTGTTATAGTTTATACTGATAAAGATTCATATTATAATAATAAAGAACGAAATTTATTGTATGTTGCATGTACGAGAGCACAACATGAATTGATTGTTTATTCAGTAAAATAAACAAGGTGAAATGCCTTGTTTTTTGTTTGACATCATTATTATGGGGTTGTAAAATAAGTAGTAATTTAATTGCAATAAGGGTGATGTTATGGCACTTAATATTCTAGAAATAAAAGTTATTAGTGGAAATTTAAAAAAACATAAAGTAGAAGAACTTACTTATGGAAAATTAATTTCAGGAATTCAAAAAAAAGTTGATAGTAATGATTTGTTGGAGTACTTTCTTAATCAATATGATGTAAAATTTCAATCTGATGATCTTAAAAATAATTCAATTTCTAGAATTATTATGGGAACATATGCAGTTTTAAGACATATTATTTACGTTTCTGAAAAAGTTGAAAAAGATATTTTGGATAGAATTGAAAAGATGTCTATAGATTATAATAAATATTTAGAAGAAAATGGTCTCGAAGAACAAGAAGAAGTTAGAACATTTTTAAATAAATTAGCTAAATATTATAATATTAAAAGAGATTATATTTTAAAAAATTGTACATTGGAACAAATAGATGAAAATGAAGAATTAGAAAGAGTAAAAAAAACATTAGTTCAAAATGATGATAAAGTAAAAAAATTAGAAAAGAATATTTTACAATTACAAAAAGAATTAAATAAAAAAGAAAAATTATTATCTGAATTAAAAGAATCTATGGAAGATTTAAAAAATAAAAAAAGTCAGGTTGAAAAAGATGTTAAGAATGCTAATAAAGAAAATTTAACATTACATAAGGAATTAAGTAAAACGACTGAAAAGATAGTTTCGTTAGAGGAGAAAATAAGAAATTATATTGAATTAAATAAAGTTCTTGAAGAAAAAATTTCATTATACGAACAAAAGAAAAATGTTATTATTGCTAAAGATGATGAGATGCAAGAACAGATATTAAGACTTATTTTAAATGATAGTTATACTTTGGATGAATTAGTAAAAGAATTGGATAAGAAAAATATAAAAACTAGTAGGGAAGAAGTATTTAAATCTATTAATTTGATGAAGAAAAAGTATCTAATTAGAGGAGATTTTGAAACAATTCCAAAATCTTATACAATTGGTAAAGTAGAACCAAAAGAAAATGTTGAAATAAAAATAGATGTACCATCAAATAAATGTATTGATATATTATTATTAACAGATGAACATATTGACTATAAAAATGTCAAAACTTATGATAATTTTGATAGTGTATATAATTATTGTATTAATAAAAATATTCATACAATTTTTCATTTAGGAGATTTTGTAGACTTAGATTTGGGATATATAACTAAAACTGATAAATTAAGATATTATATGAAAGATGTTTCTTTAATTTTAAATAAGTATCCAAAAGATGATAGTATTACCAATGTTTATTTAGGTGGTAATCATGAAAAGAGATTATTTAGTTTTGGAATAGATCCTGTAGAGTATATAGAAGGACAACGAAGTGATTTTATTTCTCTTGGATATACTCATGCCGTTTTAAATATAGGTAATGATAAAATTGGATTACATCATCCAAATAATAGATCTACTATGGAAATAAGAGATGCTGTACCTAGTTATTTGAATCAATATTATCATAATATAAAATTTGATGACAATGATGTTTATTTAGATATACTTGGTCATTATCATCGTTGTTATTTAAATCAAGATAATTATTATTTTTTAGCTCCTTCATTTAATTTTAATAATGAAAGTATCAATGCAGCATGTCATTTGAAAATCTATTTAGATGAAAATAATAATATTTTAAGAATAGGTGTAATTTTATTACCTACAATAGGTGTATCGAGAAAATTGCTTCCGGCTGGAGAATTAGAGTATAAAAAAATATTAAAATAGTATAAACTTGAAATAATTGATTAATTATGTTAATATACGCCTTAAAAAGAGGGGTTTTATGAAAACTATTAATATTTCTCAAAAAAGATTTTCCACATTAGAAAAAATGGAATTGTCAAAAGAAATAATTACTTCTGAATCAATAATATATAAATTTGATTATCAAAATTCACCAAAAATTTTTAAAAAATTATTTAATATTGATGGGTTGTTATTTGCAAATAAGTTATATACTGTGGAAATGTTAAATACTTTTAAAGATATTTTACCTGAAGTTTTAGCGATACCTGATTATATGATTTCAATAAATCATATAATTTCAGGTTTTACAGTTCCTAAAATAGATGGAATTCCTTTAACAATGGTTCTGAAAGATAAAAAAGTAGAATTAGAAGAAATAAAGAAATTACTTAAACAAATTGGTGAATTGTTAAATAAATTAAAAGCTATAAGAAAAAATGCTGATAATCAGTGTTTAAAAGATTTTTTTCTTAATGATTTGCATGAATCGAATTTTGTTGTAGATGAAAATGGAAAGTTACATGCGGTTGATTTGGATAGTTGTAAAATAGCTAATAATCAGATAGCTGCATCTCTTTATTTAACAAGTTATGATTTTATTAAATATAATAAGAAGTATAAAAGAAAAGGCGATATGATTATTCCATCAGAGGATACTGATTTGTATTGTTATTATATGATTATTTTCAATTATTTATTTGGTAGAAGAATTGGAATGTTTTCTATAGAAGAATTTTATCGTTATTTATCTTATTTAGAAGATATTGGTTTTGATCACGAGTTACTTGAATGTTTTTATAAAATAACTGAACCTTGTCCTAATGTTAATCCGATGGATTATTTAGAAAGTTTAAGTTGTTCTCAAGTTGGTAGAGCTAGAGAAAATGTTTATAAACTTAATAGAAAGTAAAAAACGCAAATTTTTAGACTAAATGCAGGTTTATAAATTTTAGTTTAATTTATTAGACT
>JBJEDY010000033.1:0-11645 GCA_051872535.1 Bacilli bacterium
TCTTACCGGCATAGCCGGTAGTTTTTTTTGTTTGACCTTAATGGTCAAACATAAAGTAAAAATAAAAAAGCATTATGCTTTTTTATAACCTTTTGTAATATATAATTTGCACTTTAGATAACCTTCATACTTATAACTTCCATCATTTTTTACAATAACAAAACCATCACAAGTATCTTTTTTTACTTTTAGTTCTCCTATTAAATTTTTAGATTGTAACTCACTAAGTTTAATTCTTATATCTGTTCCTTCGACTGGATATAAATTATTATCTTCAACAAAATCCTTAGTTACATCAATCATTTCACTAGTTAATTTTTCATATTTATTTATTTTACTCTTATAAACTAGAGAAAAGGAAACTATTACTACAAGTAAAGCAAATATAACCATTCCCCACATTATAGAAATTGTTTTCATTTTTTTTACAGAACTCATTTGTTATTGTACCCTTCTGTTTCATAACTATCACATTTAATAAAAGCATCATATCTATAATTATTATCCACAACAACATAACCGATACACTCTTTATTTGTTTTTATATCAACAAACTTATTAACAAAGTTATGTGTTTTTAAAGTCTCATAAGTTATATTATAAGACAAATCATTTAAATTAATACTTAATTCTTTTAAATAATTAACAGCACCATTTCCTAAATCAGTTTCCATTTTATGATAAACACTATAATCTATTTTTTCTTCTTCAGTACTATTACTACTATCAGTTATATCATCTATTTGAGAATATAATCTTATTACATAAAATGAAGTTATTAATAAGGCAACTAATATTAATGATGTACAAACTATCATTGTACTCATTCCCCAACCTTTATTATTTAGTTTTAACATAAAATCACTTCCAAAATAACATTGTTATTTTAACAAAAAACAAAAATAGTTTCAACTATTCAGTAAATTATTACTTTAATAAACAAAAATAATTTAATAAAAAAAGAATAACTTTTAGTTATCCTTTAATTATGCTAATTCTACAGTAGCTCCAGCTTCTTCTAATTGAGCTTTGATAGCATTTGCTTCTTCAGCAGGAACGTTTTCTTTAACATTTCCACCATTATCAGCTAATGCTTTAGCTTCAACTAATCCTAAGCCAGTAACTTCTTTAAGAATCTTAATAACAGCAATCTTAGTTGCTCCAGCATCTTTTAATACTACTGTTTTAGCAGCATTTGCATCTTCCCCAGCATCAGCAGCAGCTCCAGGAGCAGCAGCTACAGCTACAGCACTTGGATCAACTCCAAATTCTTCTTTCATTGCATCAACTAATTCTTTAACTTCAAGAATAGTCATTTCTTTTAATCCATTAATGAATTCATCTTTAGTAAATTTTGCCATTTTATCATTTCCTTTCTAATTTCAAAATTACTTTTCTAAACTTTCTGCATATAGGTTAAGTCCAATAGATAAATCTCTAACATATTGGATCATACCTCCAGCCAACATAGTAAGAAGGCCATCTCTTGATGGAATACTTGCATAAGATTTAATTTCTTCAATATCAGCAGGTTTTCCACTAATTATACCAACTCTAATATCCATCTTATCATTTGTTTTAGCAAATTCAGATAATATTTTAATTGGTTCCAATAAGTCTTTACCAAATAAAATTGCATTTGGTCCTTCTAAGAATTCAGATAAATCAATGTTTAAATCATCTAAAGCTCTTCGAACTAAAGTATTTTTATAAATTTTAATTTCAGATTCAACATCTCTTAGTTTTCTTCTTAGATCACTTAAATCAGCAACAGTCATTCCTTGATATGTAAAAATAATTACTGATTCACTATTTTTAACATAATCTTGAATTTCTGCAACTATAGCTTTTTTAGTGTCAATAACTTTTGCACTTGCCATTTGATTCCCTCCTTTTAGGATAACAAAAAAGCTTCTCTCCACGAGAAAAGCTTAAACACATATTAAATTAATATTAGTTTAGAGCATTTCCTCGGTAGGATTTACTTTTACACCTACTGTCTTTGGAGTCGCTTTCTTTAACAATTTATATTATATTCGATAAATTCTTAATTGTCAAAAGAATTTTTATCGATTTTAATTCCAGGACCCATAGTTGTAGATATTGAAATATTTTCAATATAAGATCCTTTTATAGTTGTTGGTTTTGCTTTTATAATTGCACTATAGATATATTCTAAATTTTCAAGCAAAGCTTTTTCGTCGAATGATACTTTACCAATTATGTTATGAATATTTCCATAAGAATCAGTTTTGTATTCAACCATACCTTTTTTAATGTCTTCAACTGCCTTTTCAGGTGTAGTAGTAACTGTACCAGTCTTAGGATTTGGCATTAATCCACGAGGTCCTAAAACACGTCCAATTCTACCAAGTTGAGCCATCATATCAGGTGTTGCAACGATTACATCAAAATCAAACCAATTTTCTTTTTCAATCTTCTCAATCATATCAGCTTCACCAACGAAGTCAGCACCAGCAGCTTTAGCTTTACTAGCAGCATCTCCTTTAGCAATAACTAATACTCTTTTAACTTTACCAGTACCATTAGGTAAAACTAAAGATCCTCTTAATTGTTGATCAGCTTTCTTAGTATCTAAGTTTAATTTAAAAGCAACTTCAACAGTACTATCAAACTTAGTTGTAGATGTTTCTTTAACTAATTTGATTGCTTCTTCTTTAGTATAAAGTTTATTCTTTTCTACTTTTTTAGAAGCTTCCACATACTTTTTACTTAACTTTTTCATCGTATTACCTCCTAATTGTGGTTTATTAGCGGATTTATTAATTTATTATTCTTCAGTTTCTTCAGCTTTTTCGTTAATTACTTCAACTTCAGCATTTGCTGGTGCTAAAGCTTCTTCTTCCATCTTAGCAAGTTCAGCTTCACGTTTTGCAGCTTCTTTTTCTTCAGCTGCTGCTTCTTTTGCTTGTTCTGCAAGTTCTTGATCATTTAATCCAGCAATAGCAACACCCATGTTTCTAGCAGTACCTTCAATAATCTTCATAGCAGCATCTACATCATAAGCATTTAAATCTGGTAACTTATTTTCAGCTATAGCTTTTAAATCAGCCTTAGAAATTGTAGCAACAATATTGTTTGCACCCTTTGTACTACCTTTTTGAATTTTAGCAGCTTTCTTAATTAAGAATGGAGCTGGTGGAGTTTTAAGTACAAAGTCAAAACTTCTATCTTCATATAAAGAAATTTCAACTGGAACTATATCTCCCATCTTATCTCTAGTAGCATCATTAAATTTAGTACAAAAATCTTGTAAATTAATACCAGCAGGTCCTAAAACTGTACCAACAGGTGGTGCAGGTGTAGCCTTACCAGCAGGAATTTGTAACTTAATTTTCTTTACGACTTCTTTTGCCACGAAAAACACCTCCTAAAATATTTTTTCGCGAAAGTGGTATATGGAACAGTCCGCTTCTTTCCTTCCACTTAAGCTAATTACATATAAAAATACATAATTGCACCTAAGATACTACCATATATTTAGGATAATTTCAAGTAAAAAGAACAACTTAATGTTCTTTTACATCATATTATATATTTATTAATTTATTACCAAACAATACCACTATCTTTAGGCTTATAAGTTAACACTAAATCTTTAGAATCATATGCTCCATAATTAGCTTTTTTAGGCTCAATTTGAGAAACAATAAAGTTTGGATTCGAAAACATATAATCAGTTGCATTTTCACGGAATGTATTAGGTCGATAGTCAATTAAATACATCCCATCTTCTTTTAATACAGGATATATACTAGATAGTATATCCTTAAGTATTATTTTCTCTACTTCATCCTCTGTGTATAATCCTGTTTTATTCTTTCTATTTTCAAATACTTTATTAACAACGATATCTTCTATTATATTTGATAGATAAACCAAATCAAACTTTGAATCTAAATTACCATCAAATGAAGCAATATCAATTTGATGAAACTTAGGAAAACCAATTTTCTTGAGCTTTTCTTTTAAAATATTATATTCTTTTTCATTAGCATAAAATGGCATTCCATTAGTTGCTACATAATTTTTATTATGAATATCACCAGGATAAATTAACCCCGAATACATTTTACAACTTATAAAAGGTAAAATATCTTTCCATAAATATGCTTGTCTCTCTGGTAAACATTTAATAACTCTAGCAAATATATTAGCATTCCAAAAATCTTTATTTGCTTCACCTTCAATGAATGGAAATGAAAATTTTAAAAATTCTTGATAATTCAAAGCTAAAATTGACGCTATTCTTAAATATGAAATATATTCAGTTAAATAATTTATATCATAGATTTCAACGCTATTAGCATCATAATATACAGCACCTAAGTATTGATCTCCAGATGATGCGATTGTTAATACGTCCTTACCCTTGTAATTAACAACTTTATTAACTCCCTCTTGATTTTCTGTACCAAATATAAAACATTCACCATAAGAAGTAAAACTCTGTTTTCGATTATCTTTCTTTAAAGACATTAACTTTATTGCTTCATAAATATCTTTACGAACTTTATCATTGTTTTCCATCATATTAAACCCCTTTTTTAATTAAGTTTATATTGTATTACATTTTTGAAAAAAAGTCAAAAAAAGAAAGGAAATTATATTTTTTTCACTAATTCATGATTAAGAGAAAATTTTCTCATATTAATTTCCGTAACTTTCTTGTTTATAAGTATTCTAAAATTATTTAATATGCTTTCTTGAGCTTGATATTCAGGACAAAAACACATAATATTTTTATAATATTCCAAATATAAATTGTGTAATTCTTCTAATTTTGGATTGTTATAAATATCAAATTCCAAACTGATAATAGCATTTGCTTGTTCTTCTGTTATATCTATAACACTTCGATTATTCTTAATACATAATAATTGAATATAAAACCAAGCTCTTAATGTTGCATCAACAAAACGATTTGGCAAATTATAAATATCATTAATCATAATCTGCATACTTTCAAACTTATCATTCCATTCACAATCATTAATTTCTTTACTCATTATTTCTTTAACACTTCGATAATCATTTAATACTTGTACAGATATATTGTGTTCTAACTTTTGTAATAATTCAAATCTTTCACGATCGGGTCCTTTAACACTATAATGTTCTTTTTTTACTCTATCATATAAAAGAGTTTCTTCCTTTTGGGAAAGCATTTTCTCTAACAGACTATTATAAACAAAATGATTCGTACATTTCATATAAAATCCCCCTTTATTAATCTACGCTTTTTTAACTTGGAACAATTCAACTTCAACAGGTGTTTCCTGTCCAAACAAGTCGATTAAAACGTTTAATCTATTATTTTCTAAATCAATACTATCAACTGTACCAAACATACCTTTAAATGGTCCATCACAGATACTTACTTTATCACCGATTGCTAATTCAGCTTCAATATTAACTCTACTCATACCCATATTAGCTAAAATACGATCTATTTCTTGTGGTAATAAAGGTGTTGGTTTTGCTTTATGACCAGAAGATCCAATAAATCCCGTAACACCTGGAGTATTACGAACAATATACCATGCTTCATCTGTCATAATCATTTCAACTAAAACATAACCTGGAAACATTTTTTTAACTTTTTCTTTTTTTACTCCATCTTTTACTTCTACTTCAGTAGTCTCTGGAATAATAACACGGAAAATGCAATCTTGCATACCCATAGATTCAGCCTTTGCTTCTAGTTTTTCTTTTACTTTACTTTCATGACCACTATATGTATTAACAACATACCATTCTTTTTCTTGCATCTTAGAACAACCCCTTTACAAATGAACTTAATAAATCAATTAATTGAAAGAATAGAGCAAGCGCTACAACAAATAATACTGTTGCAATAGTATATCTTGCTATTTCTTTAAATGTTGGCCATTTAACTTGTTTTAATTCTTTACCAACACTACTTTTATTTTGTTTTTCTAATTTCTTTTCTTTTTTCTTTTCTAATTTCTCAGCTTTGGAAACTTTAACTTTCTTTTTAGTTTCTTTTTCTTCTATTTTCTTTTCTTTCTTTTTCATTTCTCTACCTCGATTTTAATTCAAATAAAAAACACTAATTCGTGTTAACCAAAATATACCACTAATTAAACTTAAAAGCAAGAAAAAAAGAACATTCAAGTTTTTTTAGATGTTCTATTCTTCACACATATAATCATTATCAAGATATGATTTAATAAAATCTTGATAATTAGCGTCTTTTTCTAATTCAACTTTGTCACCATCTGGTTGATAAACCTCTAACGCTTCATCTCTATATGTAACTGAATCTTTATACAAGTCTTTGTCAGCAATAAAATCATTTTTATTAATATATGCTATTTGATTAAAGTTACTATAAGCATGAACTAACCCATCATATAATTCTATTTTAACATATTTATAATAATATCTAGTTTGTTCTTTATTAAACCCTTCAAACAATGCACAATCTTTATATGTTATTACTGGTTCTTTTTCTTCTTTCGATATAACATTGTCTTTCTGTTCTTCTTTTATCCAAGTTAAATTAATTACTGTAAAAGCACTAACTATAACAACAATAACTACTATAATAATTATAATAATATTCCTCTTTTTCATAAATTTCTCCTAATAATAATCACATAATCCTGTACTGCTATTGTAATATGAATTTGCTTTAGTACATTCAGGAACTTGTCTTGAACAATATTTTGTAGTTGTATAAGAACTACAATCTCTTCTTGTTTCACATGTATTACTATTATTATTACACCAACAAACACGTTCTGGAACATTTCCAGGTACACGAGGTGAACATGAGTAACCATCTCTGCAATAACAATACTGATATGGATTTCCACAACTTTCATGAGTTTCTGTGCCACATGCATATGTTTCAGTACGCCAAGTAGGAGAATAACTACAAGTAAATGACCAAGCATTTCCTAAATATTTTACTTCTGACCTATTTCCTACAGCATCAACTGCAATTGCATACGCATAATAAGTAGTTCCACACTTTCTTGGATAATTAAGTGATGTAGTAAAACCACTATCATTTTTATCTGGAGTAACACCACTTGTATTTACTAAATACATATAATATACTCCGCCACATCCGTCTGAATTATCTGATGCTCCACTAGCAGGAGTTTGAATTGTTCCTTGTCCACGCCCATCCGTTGTACCTATATTTCCTCCAGTTGGAGCACTTGGTGGTGTCATATCAAGTTTTGCTACATAAGATTCAACATTACACAAACCAGCACCGCTACACACTTTAACATAATAAGTAGTTCCACTTGTTTCCAATGTAATACTTGACTTAGTAGTTGAAGTAGGATTATTTGTTAACCCATAGTAATAAGTATTTCCACTTATATTAGTTCCACCACTACCAGTTAAAGTAAATGGTTTAGCATGCCATCCATTGCTAGCTATATTATCTGAAGCAGTAATTATAGGTTTATTTGGTACGACACTATCTTTTTTAACAGTTAATTCACAATAATTGCCGTTACCCATATTATCTTTTGTTTCTCCAGTTACCTTAAATAATGTTGTATCTTTTGTTAAACTAGTATCACTTATATTATGACTAAAGACTCCACTTTCGGCGTCATCATATTCTAAAGAAAATGTTACATTTCCAATAAACCAGTCATTACTTCCTTTTTTACCATCAGCATGAATAATACATGTTGGACCAGTTTGATCTACATTAGTTATATTAGTAATTCCAGCTTCGGCAATATTCCCAGCATTATCTTCTGCATATATATAATAAGTTCCATTCCCAAGTTTTACTGATGTCTCTTTAGAAGTAGCACGAAACTCATTTTCATTGTAAGTATCTTTATCTTTTGTTATATAGAAACCTTTTAATCCTGAACCAGCTCCATCACTACCATTTATTTTAATTTCTCTCAATTCATTTGTATATTCATTAGTTTTTGTAACAGCAGCTTTAGGTGGTTCTTTATCTATCTTGATATTTATGTAATTACTTTTAAAACCACTATCTTTAACATCAACAGAGATAGTATATTCAGCATTAAAGAACAACTTAGTATCTACAACATATACATTAGCGTATGTTTCAACATTAATAATATCTTCAACTTTAATACCAGCAACATTAATTTTATTATTATTTACTACTTCTTTAGTATTTGATTTTCCATTACTAGAATAAACAATTTTATTATAGTTTGAAAATTCACTATCAGGTTCTACTGCAAGTAATACCGCTTTATTAGTCCAATCTAATGACAAAATATTTTGATTTTTTTCTTTCAAAACTTTTACTACTTTTTTAGTAGTAGTATCATAAGCATAGGCCGCAATTCTAATCTTATCTGAATCACTTTCTTGTTTCATTAAATCACAATCAATAACATCATTAAGTGTTGCTACAGCATTACCATTTTCAATAGTTATAGAAATAGTATTACATAGCATTGATTCTCCAGTTCGTGGATCTTCAACAATATATTCATCTTTATTTGCATCATAACTATCAGCTTGATAATAAGAACTTTCAATTAATTTTGATACAGTTATCGTAGTAGATTTTGACAAGTTTGTTTCATCAGCCCATTTTTCAGCAGTCATTTCAATATATTTAACTTTGTCTTCATAAGCTTTTTGTCTTTGTCTTTCTGAAACGCCATTATAAACACCTACACCAATAGCAACAATAATTCCAAGTATAACGACTACTGTCATTACTTCAACCAAAGTAAATCCGTTTTTTTCTCTCATATTATTCACCTATTCTACAACCTTATATTTAAAATTCTAAACTTCAAAAAATTTTTTTAAAGTGCTTACAAATTAAATACTAATTTTGAATTTTTAAATATGCAAGAACTATTAAAATAATAATTCCAATTCCAATAAGAATAGCAACAAGTATTATCCCAAAATTAATAGAGCATTCTTCCTTATAACTGCGCGTATTAAATTTTATTGGTTCTTTATTCTTTATAATTTCCAACTCTTTTGTTGAATCAGCATTCGAGTTTAATAAGTCATCATTATCTATATGAATTTGTTTAATTATTTGTGTTTTATCTTCAATATCATCATTTCCTCTTTGTAATAAAGATATATCTAATAAACGAGTTTCTTCATCCAAAAAAGATTGATAAGATTCTTCATCTGCATAATCATTATTATTTCCTAGTTCTTTATTGTTTTCATCTACAATAAATCCACAATTAGGGCATTCAAACACGTCATAAGGTATATCATTATTGCATTTTAAACATTTCATATTAACACGACCTAACTTTCCCCCAACTATACAAATATAATATCAATTTTTCAAAAAAAATACTAGTTCTTTCTTTCATCTAGTATTTTTTTTATTTTATTTTTAATTCTCTGAATTGAATTATCAACTTGTTTTAATTCTAAATCTAAAATTTGTGCTATTTCTTTATAATTTAAATTAGCTGCAAGTAATGAATAAACTTCATATTCTTTTTCACTTAATACTTTTTGAATCTGTCTTAATAAGTCTTGATACTCTTCTTCTTTAGAAATATTAACTAAAGGATCATTTTGCGAATTATCACTAAGTAGTTCAACAAGTGGAGATATATCATCGCCAGGAACATAATCTAAAGATAAAGATTCATTTAATACTTTATTTTTATATCGTTTTGCTTTAATTATACAAACTTGTAATCTTCTTTCAACACACATTGTTATAAACGTAGCAAAAGAAGCATCACGATCCTCTCTAAAACGATTTAAGCCATCAGAAAAACCAACTAAAGCTTCTTGTTTTAAATCACTAGCATCAATCCCTAGCATATTAGCAACTCGTATATATTTTTTTGAAACTATATCGATTATATAATTATATTTTTCATATAAAATGTCCTTAGCTTCTTCAGAAGATTCATTAATCATATCAATTAGATAACTATCAGAATAATCTTTATATTCCATTTAAACACCTACTTATTAACAATTCCATATATTAAAATTGCAGCAGCAACTGAAGCATTTAGACTATTTACATGTCCAACCATTGGTATTGAAACGATCTCATCACACTTACTTTTAACTAATCTTCCAACACCATTACCTTCACTACCGATTACCAAAACGGTTTTAGGAGCAAAGGAACACTTCTTATAATTAATACCATCCATATCAGCTGCATATACAAAGAACCCTTTATTTTTTAATTGCTCTATTGTATTAACTAAATTACTAACCATAGCTATATTAACATATTTTAAAGCTCCAACACTAGTTTTCATTACAGTACTATTTACTGAAACACTCCTATCTTTAGGAATAATAATAGATTTAATACCTGCACTTTCACAAGTACGAATAATAGCACCAAAATTATGTGGGTCTTCCAAATGATCAAGGATAACAATAATATCATCATCAAACATAGTATCTACTGATACATATTCATAATCATCAATTTGCATAATAATCCCCTGATGGTTACCAATTACCATACCATCCATAGCTTTATTATCCAATACTTCATATTTAATATGATTATCTTTAATAAAACTTATTATATCTTTATCAGAAAATCCTTTACTTAAATATACTTTTTTTATATCACTAACATTATTTCTGTATTCATTAAAAACATTTCTACCAAAGACTTTCATTTAATCACCTACTATAAAATCCATTATTTGCTCTACTCTTTTAATATTTCCTGCATAATATAAAGAACCAATTAAGGCTTCTAAACCAGTAGCAATACGATAAGTAACAATATCAGCATTTTTTGCTTTACCACCATGAGCATTACGTCCCCATTTATAAATTTCAATTTCATCACTCGTTAAAAAATTAGCACTCTCTAATCTTTCAAAATGTTTTCTTTGACTAACTGCACTAACATATTTAAGACTTGCAGTTTGTAAATCATTAACTTTAGCATCACTATTTTTTACTAAATATTTCCGAATATATAACTCATATACAGCATCACCTATATAAGCCATAACAAGAGCATTCTTCATATTTATCACCACTCATAGATTAGCATAAATACGAATTGAAAGCAAATAAAAAACTAGTTATCACTAGTAATATAATTAATATATCGAAAATACATTATAAGAATTAAATTAAAATTACTTTATTTCAAAATTAAATTATAATTTGGCATTATTCACTAAACTTTCAATTTTACATATACATTAAATGTCATTCTACAATAAGCATGATGATCACCATAATTATAATCTCTTCCACCAGCTCGAAAATAAGCTCCAGATACATTTAAAACACCAGTTGATGCATCGTAGCTTTTAGTAGGTTGATTTGGAATTATATATTGATCATAAGTCGCTCCATTTAGGCTTCCACCACCAGTTAAACTAGTAAGTTCAAGAATAAAATCACTCGCGGTATAATTAGCATAATCTGTGGTTACTGTTGACAAATCAAACGTTGCGCTACTACTTGTAGATGTAGAAGTATATGTTCCTAAATTATATAATTTAGTTCCATCTTCAGAAGATTTGGCAGTAACTTTTCCACTTCCATTATGATATCCTGCTGGTATTGTGTAACTTCCACCTGCATTTAATGTACTTGTTACTGCTCCATTATCAGCCATCGTTCCTGTTATTAATGTTCCATTTACT
>JBJEDY010000034.1:0-11516 GCA_051872535.1 Bacilli bacterium
CTAATATTACAGCATTCGCCCATTTCTTTTCACAATAACTATACCACTTAGTACTAGTATCAGCTTTCTTTACTGTTCCATCATCTGCTATTGTTACTGGGATTAAGTCTCCACTTATTACTGGTGATGTAGTTGGTTCACTACAACTTACTACTCCACTATCTAACTTATCATATAGTTCATTTAAACTATCACTAACATTTGTTTTTTCAGTTTTACTACTACTAAATGTTATATTATTGGCATTTGTTACTAGTGCTGCTGTTACTATTATAGTTGTTCCTAATATTAAACCAACTAGAAATATAACTATTAATTTCATTTTTTGCATACAATACCACGACCTTACTTTACATTTTCTACTGGTATTGTACCCCCCCCCGGTCTTTGTCAAGTTGACACTTTTTTGTGTCAAGTTTGTTAAGAATTTTTACTAATATTTAGAATTATTCCTATCATTATCATTGAAACCATTAAACTACTACCACCATAAGATAAAAAAGGTAAAGTTACACCTGTTACAGGAATTAAACCTACAACAACCATTAAATTAATAATAGCTTGAATAATTATTCCAAAGCCAAGACCAAAAGATAAGTATTTGGCAAAAGGATCTGGAGATGATTTTGATATTTTTAAAATCCTAACAAAGATCGTAATAAATAAAATAGTAACTATTAAAACCCCAAGAAATCCAAATTCTTCTGAAATAATAGAAAATATAAAATCAGTTTGCGGTTCTGGTAAATAGAAATGTTTTTGTCTCGAATGCATAAATCCTTGTCCTAATAAGCCACCTGGACCGATTGCATATAAACTTTGAATAATTTGAAAACCACTACCTAAAGGGTCAACCCAAGGATTTAAATAAGATACAATACGAGCCATACGATATGGTGCCGCAATTATAAGTCCTGCTATACCTAATAAGGCTAAAAAACCAATTCGAATAAAAAAACTTAGTTTAACTCCAGAGATAAAAATAATGGCTACTAAAGTTACAACAATAACAAAAGCTGTCCCAAAATCTGGTTCTAACATAATTAATAAAAAGAATAGACCTATAATTAAGAAAAGAGGCATTAATCCTTTTAAAATATTACGAATAGCTTTTTCATTACTAACAAGATATTTACTAACATAAATAATAAGACCTATTTTGGCAAATTCTGATGGTTGAATACCTAATCCACCTATTCCAAACCAGCTTCGACTTCCATTTCTGATAGTTCCTATACCTGGGATTAAGACTAATAAAAGTAATAAAAAGCAAACTAATAATATTAAGTTTGCTTTGTTTTTATACAATTTATAATCTACTTTTGATACAATGTTTAATAATATTATTCCAATTATGGCAAATATTACTTGTGACTTTACATATTTAAATGGATCATTAAATTTATATTCAGCCCAAATATAACTAGACGAATAGACCATAATAACTCCAAATGCTGTAAGAGCAACTACAGCTAAAAAGAGAATTATATCAAATTTGTTCTTTTTCACCATTATCCCCCTTTTTTGATGAAATTACATCCAAACGCCATATGTTATTGCAATCATTGCCAAGATTAAACCAACTGTCCAAAATAATTTAACAATATCATTTTCAGCCCATCCAAGTTGTTCAAAGTGATGATGGATAGGAGCCATTTTAAATACTTTGCGTTTAAATTTAATAATAGCAATCATTTGAATTAAAGAACTTAGTGTTTCAATAACAAATACTGCTCCTACTAAAGCTAATGATAATTCATGTCTTGTTAGAATTGCAATAGTAGCTAAAGCCCCACCTAAAGCTAAAGAACCAGTATCTCCCATAAAAACTTTAGCTTTATGAGTATTAAATAATAAGAAACCTAATAAAGAACCTACTAAGACAAAACAGAATATCGCTAGTTCTTGATATCCTTCTAACCATCTAGTATTCCAAGCTAATATGCCATATGTAAAAAAGGCAATTGCTGATAATCCTCCTGCTAAACCATCTAAACCATCAGTTATGTTAACGGCATTAGAAGTTCCAACTAATAAGAATAAAATAAAAATTCCATAAACCCAACCGAGATTAATATCGATATTTAACGAAGATATCTCTAAAGTAGGATTTCCTCCATTACGCATATAAATATAGAAAAATACTAATGCTATCAACATTTGAATAAGGAATTTCAACATAATACTTAATCCCTTATTATTTTGATATCTTACTTTTAGAAAATCATCACAAAATCCTAAAACACTATATGCAACAAAAACCATAACTAAAATAATAAGATTGTGACTAATATCAATACTACCACGAAAATACAGAAGTAGTAATGTAATAATAGTTGGAATAATAAATATAAATGCTCCCATTGTTGGAGTTCCATTTTTAATTTGATGTCTTTCTCCTAATGTTTCACTAACACTTTGTTTTACTTTAATTTTTTTTAATAATGGAATTAAGACAATTCCAGATACAACTGCAAGAACGAAACCAATCATCATTGCCATAGCTGTTTTAGCTAAAATAAGCATAAAAACACCTCTTTCTCCATTATTATACTACTTGTAAGTTTTTATATGTTGATTGTACTAAAAATATTTACACTATATTAACATTATCAATTTGTTAGATAAATTCTAATTGTACTACCTTCTTTTACATATACTTCTCCTTTTGGTTCTTGATATAATACTTTATTCCCAGTTCCAGATGTTACGATACCATAACCTTTTAATGTTTTCTTAGCTTCATCAATAGTCATACCCTCCACATTAGGTAAGATATAGTATTTAGTATCTAACCAATTATATTCACGAGGCATTACTTCTTTACTAGGCTTTATATCAAAAATGCTTATAGCTTCTTTTAAAATGGTTTTAGCTACTGGAGCAGAAACTGTCCCTCCATATTGGGTTATACCTTTAGGGTTATCAATTGCAACATAGACAACTATTTGTGGATTATCAGCAGGCATAAAACCGATGAAAGAAACAATATAATTACCTACCATATATTTTCCATCTTGAACTTTTTGAGCCGTTCCAGTTTTTCCACCTACTCGGTAATTTTCAATGTAAGCATTACGTCCTGTTCCATTTGCGACGACACTTTCTAAAGTAAAACGTACTAATTTAGAAGTGTCTTCACTTATTACTCTTCTCACTTCTTTTTTGGTATTTTCAACTATAACTGATTTAGTTTCTGGTTCTAAGATTCTTTTAACAATATAAGGTTTATATAATATACCTCCATTTATAGCCGCTGATACCCCTGTTACTTGTTGAATTGGTGTAACACTTATTCCTTGGCCAAAAGAAGTTGTAGCTAGTTCAACAGGTCCTACTTTATCCATATTAAACATAATTCCTGATGATTCACCATTCAAATCTATCCCAGTCTTTGACCCAAAGCCAAAATTATTAATATAATTAAATAATCGTTCTTTTCCTAGTTTTTGACCCATTACTACAAAACCAGGATTACAAGAGTTTTCAACAACTTGTAAGAAAGTTTCACTTCCATGTCCGCCAGCTTTCCAGCATTTAATTCTTGCACCATCAACATGAATGCTACCACTATCATGATAATGATCCTCAAAAAGATTGATAGTTTTCTCTTCTAATGATGCAGCTAATGTAATTATTTTGAATGTTGAACCTGGTTCATAAGTCATCCATATTGGAAGATTACGATTTATAACATCTGTACTTGCTTCTTCATAATGATTAGAATTAAATGTTGGACGACTAGCCATTCCAAGTACTTCGGAAGTATTAGGATCCATTGCTAAAATCAAAGCACTATCGGGATTATATTTAGAAACTACATTATTTAGTTCATTTTCAATAGCTAATTGTAAATCAATATCAATTGTTAATGCGACATCCATTCCACTAATCGGTTCTTGATAAACTTCATTTAAAGATAATCGATTTCCTTTTCCATCACTAAAATATTTAATAGCACCATCACTACCTGTTAAATAATCATTGTACTCTAATTCAATACCAGATAAACCTTGATTATCAATTCCGACATAACCTAATGTATGTGATAGAACTTCATTATAAGGATAATACCTTTTGGATTCTTTTAATAAATAAACACCTTCATAGTTTAAGTTTTTTATTTTTTCAGCTATTTCATAGCTAAGTTGTCTACCTTCAGGATGAACTCTTTCGATTGAACTTCTTTTACTAGCATGCTCATAAATAACTTCATAACTTACTCCTAGTATTTCAGCAATATCTTTAGAAACAGCTTCTTTATCTTTAATTTGATTAGGAATTAAAACAAGTGACGTTGTTGTAATATTAGTTGCTAATACTTTTCCATTACGATCTAAAATACGACCACGATCTGCTTTAAGTGGTAAATTACGACTCCATAATCCTTCAGCTAAACTATTTAATTTTTTATATTGGAAAACCTGAATATAAAAGACTTTACCAATAATGGCAATGACAAAAAACGCTATAACAACAAAAACAAAATTTATTCTACTATGAGTCGTTTTAGAAAACATAGAATCACCAATAAATTATATGTTTTTAAAAATAGATAATGATTATTGCTCTTTTTTAAATTACAAAAGCATAGAGGAAATTAATGCTCTATGCTTAAAAGTAAGTGTATTTTTATTTTATACAGTCGTTTAATTCAGAAATAATTTTTTCTTTATCCATATTTTGACCAATGAAAACAATTTTATTCATACGATCTCCATAGAATGGATCCCATTCTTTTTTTATTTCCGGATTTTCATTTAAAACTCTCTCTATTTCTTTTGGGGACATTTCATCAATTAACCAAAGTCCTGTTTCTTCTAAATTTTTCATTGTACCAGCTTGTTCATATAAATATGACATACTCTTATCATCGGCAAAGTACAAGATACCTTTAGTACGAATAATATTCTTTGGCCATGGTTTATTTATAAAATCAAAGAATTTGTTTCGATCAAATGGATCACGGTTAAAATAGACAAATGTACCTATCCCATACTCGTCTACTTCACCATCTTCATCACTTTCAGGGTTTTCAATATACTTAATCCATCCTGCTGATGAAGCAGATGCTTCAAAATCAAACAAATGAGTATTTAATAATTCTTTAATATCAACATCACAGTAATTTGTTTCAATTATTTTTGCTTCTGGTTGAAGAGTTTTAATAACACTTTTAATTCTTGCTAGTTCATCCTTAGATACTTCAGCAATTTTATTTAAAATAACAATATTACAGAACTCAAGTTGTTCAATGATTAAGTTTTCAATATCTTCATCTTTTATTTTAGTATTTAATAATGAACTTCCACTATCAAATTCATCACTTAATCTTTTAGCATCAGTTACAGTTATAACACTATCTAATCTTACATCACTTAACATATTAGATGTATCAATATAGTTTTCTAACATTGTTATTGTTTGCGCAATAGGAATAGGTTCACATATACCTGATGCTTCAATCATAATATAGTCAAACTTATCCATATTAACTATTTCTTCAATTTGTTCAATTAAATCCATCTTTAAAGTACAACAGATACAACCATTTTGTAACGCCACTAATGATTCTTCTTTTTGTCCAACTATTCCGCCTTTTTCAATTAAAGATGCATCAATATTAACTTCGCCAATATCATTTACTATTACAGCTATTTTTAAATTATTTTCATTAGTTAAAATATGATTAATTAAAGTAGTTTTACCACTACCTAAATAACCAGTTAAAAGAGTTATAGGTATTATTTTACGCATATGCTTCACTCGATTTCTTTTTCATATATTTAAGGATGTAATGGACAATTAAAGCACTAATACTTAAAATTGTAAGTATTGCTCCTACTTTGACCATACTATTAGTTAAAGAGTCAAGATCAGAAAGTTCTTTAACTGCTGATATAGCAACTTTACTTATTAATAAATATGTGATACCAACAATAGCTGTTGGAATAGATAATGTTTTTAAGAAACGGAAATTTTCTAAATTTAATAATACTATTATTCCTATAAATATAACCATTAAAATAAGGATTGTATAATATATACTACCATTAAAAACGGCATTTATTACTCTTCTAATATCATTACCAGAATTTTCTTCAACAAATGATTCAAACTCATCTGTAAAAGCAGATGCAGCATTTGATACTTTTTGGCGATCAACTTTATTGCCAGTTTCTCTTTCATAATTATTAATTGAATTATTAATTAGTTTTTCTACAACTTTTTCATTTATTTGTAATTCATCTGTTACACCATAAGCATATTGAATGAATTGAGATGCAATTTCACTTAATAATTCAATATTTTCATCATTATCATCAGTATATTCAAAGATGTCTTCTGGAATATTATTTTCTTTTAAAATACTAAGAACAGTATCTTCAAAATAAGCCTCTATTTCATCAATATCCATTTCATCAAGATCATATTTTTTTGCTATATTTTCAAGTTCTTCCTCATTTTGAATAGTATTGTTAATTTCCTTAGATTTTGTCATTTCTTCTTGAGAAACATAAGCTAAATCATTTACATTAGTGTAACTATTACTTGAAGAAACTTTAATTATTTCTTCAATAAAACCATTACTAAAAGCCATTTTTAATATAACTATAATTACAAAAGCATTTAAAGTTATAAAATAAAGGACTGAAAAGATAAATGTAAAGAATCTTTTTAATAACCATTTTGCTGTTTCGGCATTATTACTTTTTCTTTTAGGTTCTAGACCATTGTTTTCCATATTCATTGTTTCATAATCAACAACTTCTGAATCTTTAATATTTTCTTTCATATTCTCACTCCTATTTATTAAAGTATAACATAAAAAAGTTCGAAAAAGCACTTTTTTATATTTCCTTACTTAAATTTATTTCTAAAGTTGTTTCTAAATCAATTTCTGCTCCTGGTTCAATACTTGTTGATACTACATGCCCATAGTCATTTAATTTATATTTTAAACCAATTATATTACAAAAAGTAATAATATCAGACGAAGACCATCCTTTGGTATCGGGCATTATATATTTTGTTCCATTTGTCTTTAGAAACACTTTTGTTCCATATTGTACTTTATTATTCTTTAATGGATACTGATTAATTACATATTTGCCATCACCAATAATTATAGGATTTAAACCAGATTTTTTTAACTTTTCTTCTGTTTCTCTAACATTAGTACTAATTAAATTGTCTAAGATAATTATTTTACTATTATCTAACTCTTCCACTGCATCTGCTATATTTTTGTATTTGGCTATTTCTTCAACCATTTTCTTAGATATTTTTGCTACTTCATTAAATGATCCAACTAATTGTTTAGTAGATACATAAAAAATGTATTTAGGTTCTTCATACGGAAATATTCCAGCAAAACTATTGATATAGTCATAGTTTCCAGTTAAGTAGCCACCACTAGATGATGGGATTTGTGCTGTTCCTGTTTTTCCTACAACAGTTACATTATCAGCTTTAAAATTACCAGCATTAGTTTTACCTTCATATACAGCTTTATACATTAAGTCTTTAACTTTATCAGCTGTTTCTTTAGATACCACTTTCTTTACTTCTTGTCTTCCACCTTGATAAACTATTTCTCCTTTACTATTTACTACTTTATCGACAATATATGGTTTAATAATACTTCCTTCATTAGTTATAGAAGTTAGCGCTTGTAAAGTTTGTATTGGTGTTGTTGTAATACCTTGACCAAATGAAGCGGTTGCCAATTCAGTTCTATAATAGAAAGATATATCCCCAGCTACTTCACCTGGAAGTTCAATTCCAGTTAAAGCACCAAAACCGAGATCTTCATATGTTTTCCTTAAATTATCTCTTCCTAATGATAGAGCAAGATGTGTAGCAGCTACATTGGATGAATTAGCAAATCCTTGATCATAACTAATCATTCCCCAACCTACTCCATTAAAGTCTTTAATTATAGCATTATCTACTGGTATTGTACCTGATTGATATAGTTTATCTCCATCATATATACCATTTTCAATCGCTGACATAAACGAGAATATTTTCATTGTTGATCCTGGTTCATAAGATAAAGCTGTTAACGGAGTTAGATAACTATCAATATTCCTTTCATTAGGGTCAAAACTTGGAACTGAACTAGTAGCAACGATAGCACCAGTATTTGCATCCATTATAGTAAATGTTAACCAAGTCATATCATATTTACTAGATAATTCTTTAATTCCTTTTTCTAAAAACATTTGAATTTCATTATCAATAGTTAAATAGATATCATTCCCTGCTTCTGATTCAACAATGATTGGTTCATGCTGAGGCATACGATATCCATAAGGGTCTTTTTGATATTCCATATAACCATCAGTTCCTGTTAATTCTTCATTGAAGTAACTTTCTATACCTAATTTACCAGTTGTTTTTCCATCATCATCTTTAGTAGCATATCCAACTACATATGATGCAAAATTACCCATTGGGTACCATCTTTTTGTAGTTTCTACAAAGTCAAGTCCTGGTAAATCTAAGGCTTCGATTTGTTCTTTTAAGATAGTTGTAATACCACCTTTTAAATTTACTTGGTATAATCCTTCGCTATTTAACAAATTCAATATATACTCTTCTGAATAACCAAGTAAAGGTGCTAACTGTTTAGCTGTATATTCTTTATTAACAACATGACATGGATAATCCGGATCTTTTGTACGTGATTCAGATAAATAAGCAAATAAAGTATAGGAATTAACACTTTGAGCTAATTCATCACCATTAACATCAAAAATAGTTCCACGTCTGGCTAATAAATTAATTTTTTCTGTATTTCTAGAATTTGCAAACTCTGTTAAGTTTAAACCATCTATATTTTGTTTAAAAGCTACTGCACATAGTTTTATTATGGCAATTAAAAAAGAAAGAGCAATACATACAACAATGAATTTGTTTATTATGATTGTGTTACTCTTTCTTTTCATTTTTATTAACTCCTTTTATCTAGTCGCAACTACTTTAATATTATCATTATTATAAGTCATTCCATATTCATTTGCAACTTCTTGGATTTTATCTAAGGATGCTAATTCACTTATTTTCATATTTAAAGACTCATTTGTATTTTTTTGGTTGTCAATATTAGCACGAACTTTTTCAACCTTAATATTAGATTCAGATAGAGTTGCTTTAGTGTAAACACTTGTAATTGGAATAATTAAAAACATTATTAAAATTCCCAACCACATCATTTTTTCACCTTTTAGGACTCTTACTTTCTTAGTCTTTTGCATAAATTTACACCCTTTCAATTATTCTTAACTTCGCACTCTTACTACGACTATTTTCATTTATTTCTTTATCACTTGGTAAGATTGGCTTTTTATTTATTAACTTGATTTTAGGTTTATATTTTTCTGGTATTTCCGGAAGTCCTTTAACCCTATCATCAACTTCACTATTTAATTTAAATATTTGCTTTACAATCCGATCTTCTAAAGAATGGAATGTTATTACTGATATTCTTCCACCAATTTTAAGTAAGTTTATGGCATCTGGCAATACTTTTTGCAATACATTTAATTCATTATTAACTTCAATTCTAATAGCTTGAAATATTCGTCTTTCTGGATGACTTTTATTAAAGTATTTAGCTCCAACAGAATTTTCAATTATAGATACTAATTCTTTAGTAGTTTCAATTTTCTTTTCTTTTCTTCTATTAGTAATTCCTACCGCTATAGATTTTGACATTTTTTCTTCACCATAGATATAAAATATATTAACTAATTCTTCTAAACTATAGTTATTAACAACATCATAAGCTGATTTAGTATCTTCTTGATTCATCCGCATATCTAAGGGAGCATCTTGCATAAATGTAAATCCACGAGATTTTTCATCAATTTGCGGACTCGATAATCCCAAATCAAAAATTATTCCATCAACACTACTAATATTCTTTTTTTCTAATTCCTTCTTGATATTTACAAAATTATCATGAATAAGACAATAATTATCACTTATTTTGGCAAGACGTTCATCTGCATATTTAATTGCTTCAGCGTCTTGATCAAAGGCGAATAGATAACCTTTTTTTATTCTTTTTAGAATTTCACTACTATGTCCAGCATACCCTAAAGTACAATCAACATAGATACCATCTTCCTTAATATTTAGTCCTTCGATTGATTCAGAAAGTAAAACGCTATAATGTTTCATTAATAGTCAATCCCCTCAAATAAGTGTTCTGCAATTTCTTCAATCTTTTCACTATTATCATTAAAGAACTCATCCCATTTTTCTTTTGACCATATTTCTATACGGTCATTTGCGCCGATTACAATACATTCTTTTTGTAAATCGGCGTAACTAACCAATGGGGAGGTAATGTTTACTCGACCTTGTGAGTCGACTTCACATTCAGTAGCACCGGAAAAGAAGGATCTAATAAAGATACGTGCATCTTTCTTTGTAAAAGGTAGAGTGTTCAATTTGGCTACTATCTTATTCCAGTCATTCATGCTGTACACGTATAAGCATTTTTCTAATCCTCTAGTTACAATGAACTTACTTCCTAATTCAACGCGAAATTTGGAAGGAAGGATTAAACGACCTTTATCATCAATATTATGATGATATTCACCCATGAACATGTATATCCCCCACTTTCCACCACAATGTACCACTGTTTAACAATATATTACTTTATCCTTATATATAAGTAAAGTCTTCAAAATAAAAAAAGTTGTGATTTTACACAACTTTTACGTTTTATTATTTTATATTAGTATTAAAAATATAATCTATTTAAGACTGATTACCGACTGGATTATCTAAATCTTTATATACTTCACTTGTTACCTTTACTTTTAAAGCTACTTTACTTCCAATTATATCTGTTGGGGCATCTTCTTTTATCCATAATCTTATAATGTTTTCTTTTGAATTTTTTTTCTCAACAGTTCCATTCCCTAGTAAATAAACATTTTCTTTTTCTACTTCATTGGTTGTAGTTTTTGTTAATGTACTTAATTGTACTGCTTCTCCACCATTTAAACTGATCATTAAATACTGATGTGGTATATGTGTTCCTTCTACACTTGTATCTGCATATACTTCTACTTTATATGCCGCATTTAAGGTTCCTGTATTATTTACTGTAAATGTATAGCCACTTTGAACCATTCCATCATCGTTTGATAATGGTAGAAAATCACCAGTTATTGTATCGCTACCATTAAATGTTATTTCTAAATCTCCACTTTTTACAATTATATCATTTTCACTTTTTAATACTTTAGTAAAGAAAGCATATGATATACCTGCAAATACTATTAATAGTAATACGATAGATCCTACGATTAAAAAGGTTTGTCTTTTAAACATCTCATTTAGTTTCACTTTATCACCTATATTCTACTTTAAATATTATCACATATTGTATAGATAATCAAAACAATTTTCTTTTTTTTAGAAAAAAATCTTTATATTGTAGATTAAAATAATAAATTCTCTTTTTGATAAAATAAGAGAAATAAGTTTTA
>JBJEDY010000035.1:0-2408 GCA_051872535.1 Bacilli bacterium
AGGTTTATCATTTGTATTTGAGCATTAGCTATTACTATCTTCGCCATTATTTATCCCCCCTACGGTCATGTCCCTCTAGTGATACCTTGAATCTACAATTGGTATATATTCGGGAATATAATAAATCTCCTCCTACTATCCTCAATAAGTCATCCCCCATCTTATTTGAAGTGTAGATAGTAGAAGAATAGGATTTAGAATTAGCACGGAAGTTAGTTATATTATACATTACCTCTTGAATATAATCATCAAATGGCTTGAATCCAATATCATCAAATAACAACAAATCACAATTTTTTAATTTGTTGATATAATCGTTCAATTCCTTCGTATAAAACTTATCATACCTCACTCGACTAAGATAGCTAATAAATTCGGGAACACTCACATAGACAACGGTAGGGTTAATAAAATCGGGGTTATTATAAATGTATTGCTTTAATAGTTTAATCCCCCAAGAAGTTTTACCTGTACCTGTAACTCTACCTCCAATAAATAAATTCAATCCCTTTTCTACAAACTCATCTATATTATCTTTAATCTTTCTTAATTGAATAAACGCAGCTTTATCTTTATCATTACCTGGTTCAGGTTTTAATTGTATATCCGAAAACATTAAATCATCGGGTATATCACTATCTCTAAATTGATACCATATAGTTACATATAATCTAGGGTCTTGTTTTACTAAGTCGGGAAAGGGGCAATTATTGTCCCCGTTACTTGTAGGTAGTTTCCATTCGTACATTTAGAATACCTCCTCATCATCTACATTACTTACATCAATATCCATCCAGTCTTGATGTTCCATAGCTACAGTACCAACTTTACCAGTTAAATCATTCTTGTCCTCTTTCTTTTTATTAGGGATGTTATTAACTAAATTATTCATTAACCACTCTACATGAAGATGTCCAGCACCAAATGTTTTACCTTCAGAATATCCCAAGTCATCATACTTCTTAAATAAGTCTTGTAGTACATTATTTTCGTACCATTCTCTATCACTAACATCATATATATCTAATCCAAACACATCAAAACTTTGTCTTATTTCGTAGTGAAGTTTATCATCTTTAATCTTGCATTTTGAACCATAATAGCTTTCATATTTAACCTTAAATAAATTAACTAACTCCGTAGTTACTCTAGGTAATGATTTTGAAGTGTCTTTAAAATATTTCCTATCCATATGAACTCCTCCTTGTTCACAAAAAAATATTATTCGGTCTAATGATTTTCCACTATACGTATATCTAACTCCTATATTCAATTTTAACTTTGAATTTATCTCCCCAAGACTTTTCTCTATATTTCTTTTATTGTTATCGATACGACCATTTAAACTCAACAAATCACATAAATCTCTAAATTTTACTCCACTATAAGGTATTCCTCCTTTAATAGTTTGAGATTCTATTGCTTTATCGTTAACACATATAAAACTATATAAAGATAATGCATTAGGACTTAATGCATAAGAAGATAAAGATTGCATATATCCGTAAGTCTTACTAAATTGTGTAAGACCTCTCATACATCTTAAAAACATTTTATTTATATATAATTTTATATCCCCAGATTTTAACCCATAATTAACTTGTTGTGAGAATGATACTTGTACTAAAGTCTCTCCTATAATACTTTTAAAGTCTACTTCCCCTAAAGCTTTTATTGTTTGTAAAACCGAATCTATTTCTTTCTTAGTCCTATGCTTGGATAAAGGTTTTAAAGAAATTCCTGGAATACCATTCTCCCAATTTGCATTCATTATAGCTGCAAGTTCCGAAGAGTTCAAAGATAGTACAAAAGTAGTATCATTCCTATCCTCTAACTCTCCAAGAGTTACTTCTACTAAACCATCTCCCCCTAAATACTTGTCCGTAATGATGTATGAGTACATAATCAAATTTTTTACCGAATTAGGTACATTATCTGCAAGTGTTCCTAACCAAAAAGTCATCGGGGTTGTTACCATAATCCAATCTTCTTTCGAACTTCCTAAATATCTCTCATTCAATGTTTATCACTCCTTACTTATATTATATGTAATTAAATACTCCCCTTTGTGAGGAGTTAATTCCCCTTTGTGAGGAGTTAATTCCCCTTTGTGAGGAGTTAATTCCCCTTTGTGAGGAGTTAGCACTCCCCTTTGTGAGGAGTTAGATTCCCCTTTGTGAGGAGTTAGAAAAATTAGTGTAAACGATTAACCTAAGTCATATCAATGGATTTCGAGGTTAAAAATATTTTTACACATTAAATACATTAAATATATATATACAATAAAACAATAAAACAATAATATAGACCTCTTCTGTATTATATTTTTTTAATTTCTATTTATAATATAGAATATGTATTAAAAATGTTTACTCAATTTTATTGAATATTTTATATGTATTTGGATA
>JBJEDY010000036.1:0-50801 GCA_051872535.1 Bacilli bacterium
CACAAGTTAATTATTCAACATACTAAATTTATAGATAATTTCTATATTTCTATCTTTATCTATAATAATTTTATCAATTAAGGCTTGAATTAACTCTCTTGATGGATTATCAATATCAATTAATTCTCTTATCTTATCTTCGTAATTTTTTAATTCTGACTTATTAACCTTCTTATCATTTTTTATATCTTGTAGGCTTTGTATTTTTTCTCTTGTTCTAACTAAAGAATTTTCTGTTTCTCTAGAAATTCTTAAATACATTTCTTCAGATACTATTCCATTAAATTTATCTTGATATAGCATATCTAACTTACTAATAAAGTCTTTTTCTTGCTTTCTTAAATCATTTATTTGATTATTAACATCACTATTATCTTTTTTGTTAATATTTTTAGATATTTCAGATATATCTAATTTTTTCAAATACTTTTTACAAGTATTTTTAATAACTTCAAGTAATGCTTCTTCTAATTTATCATACGGGCTGAAATGAGGCTCACACATTCTTCTTTTAGGATCTCTTGAATATCTATTACAATTAACAGTCCAATAGTCATGATTTTTTCTATAAGATACTGTTAAAGTATTACCACATTCCTTACAATATAATAAATTTTCAAATAATCTTTTATCTCTTTTAACAATATTAGATTTATTAGTCCTTTTAATATTATTTTGAACACTTTCAAATATAAATCTATCTACTAGTGCTTCATGAGTATTTTTAACTATATCCCAATTACTTTTAGGTAATGATTTTTTCTTTTTAGATTTATATGATACTTTAGTCTGTACACTTTGTACCATATCACCTACATACATCTGATTTTTTAATATCTTTTTAACAGAAGAAATAGTCCACATAGGATTATATTTAGCTTTTGAATTAGGATTTTTTCTTTTTAAACTACTTGGTGTTTTTATATTATTATCATTCAAATAAGTAGTTATTTCAGAAAGTCCTACTCCATTGTAAGCCATTTCAAATATCTTTTTTACTACCCACGCATACTCCGGATCTGGTATTAAGTGTCCTTTATCATCTGGATCTCTTAGATATCCATAACTTGGAGCACTTCCAATAAATTTTCCATTTCTTCTTTTATCATTTAAAACATTACGTATTTTAACTGAGTTTTGTTTGCTATAAAAATCGTTACAAGCAAAGATAAATGTTGATGAATCATTGCTTGCTTGATTAACCGCATTATCATACCCTTCTAGCATAGAAATAAATCTTATTCCATTTTCCGGGAAGAAAGTTTCAACATAATAACCTGTTAAAATATGATCTCTACCTAATCTTGATAAATCTTTTACTATTACAAGATTAATTCTTCTGGCTTTAATATCTTCAATAAGTCTTTGGAATCCTGGTCTATCAAAAGTAGTACCTGAGTAACCATCATCTACATATTCATCTACGAAAATAAATCCTTTTTCTTTAATAAAATTCATTAGTATATTTCTTTGGTTAAGGACACTCTCACTTTCAGATTCGTAAGATTTGCCTTCATCAGCTTCTGATAATCTTATATAAATTCCTGCTTTATAGTATTCTGGCATCTCTTTTAAAGTGTTATACAAGTTTACTCTCCTTTCTGATTGTATAACAACTAAAGCCAATTAAATTATAACACATAAATTTAATTAAGAGCATGCTGTCAGTCACTATTTATCACGCTGTTTATAAATTTAGTTACCAAATCTGTAAAATTAGGAGAATCATCTTTGAAAGTTTCTGTTATATTAAACATAAGCCACCTCATTTAATTTTATGAGTGGACTATTCATAATATATCTTCCTCCTTTTCTATAAAATCTTTCAATAAATTCTCCATTTCTTCTTGTTCTTCTATAGTTGCAACACTAGATTTAATAGGAATACCATGCCAATACTCTATACCATTTTCATCAACATAATAAATTTTATCTAATATATCTTTTTTATTTTTATTATATTTATTATCATGGTTAAAATTATTTTGAATACTAGCATTAATATTTCCTTGAATACTTGTTATTCTTTTCTTTAATGCTTCAGATAATCTGATTATTCTTTTTGAATTATTTGTTTCACTATTATTTATTTCTATATCAATATATCCAAATTTTGATAAACTACTTATACTCTTTGAAACTGTTGGTTTTGTGCAGTTAAATTTATTCATAAAATATCTATTAGTAGGCCAACAATAGCCATTTTTCTTACATAGTGACACTAGTTCAATTAACAATAACCTTTCAAAGTAAGTAAGACGATTATCTCCTAATACTGATTCTGGTAATACTAAACTAATAAATGGTTCTTTTTCCATCATATCTCCAATATAAGATTATCAAGTTTAGTAGTTCCATGTTATCCTCCTTTCTTTACCAGCCTTTTTAGGAACACGTAAAAAGAACTGAACACATTAGTCCATAACAAAAACAAGGGGATTTTTTCCAATCTTGTTTGTTGGATTAATATGTACTCAGTTCTTCACTGATTAATTATTTATACATTACTCTTAATGCATAATATAACTTTTTTTAATTTCATTTTCTTCATTAATAGCTATTATTTTTTCTTATTTTATATTTATATATATTTAAATGTACTAGCCACATTCCCGTATGGCTAATATAATTATAACACCAATTACTTTTATTTCAATAAGTAATCGTTCGACAATATTCGACAAATAATTCACTATTTTTCATGTTTATTCATTAATATATCAATTTTATCAAACCAATCACTTGTATGATTAACTTTATCTATAACGTCCGGCGTTGATAATACTTCTTGTTTGGATAATTGAGATAGCTCTTTCCATTTATCCTTTGGAACAACATAAGTTGCATTTCCATAGTAACCATTTTCCAAAAAACAAGTATTTTTGAAAACAAATGCATAGTAACCAGTAAAGCCACCAGAGCCAACAAATATCTCAGATGGGTTATAAGAATTTAAAGTATCTAATCTTAATTGATTATAATCAGGTCTTTTTTTCTTTTTACTCTCCTTTTCTCTATTAATACTTGTTAATGCTATAACTCTAACACCAGGTGGTAATAATTCCCAATTACATCTTTTTATTTTATTATGTACATCAATTAAATCTAAATCTTCATTAAATATTTCACAAAAGCCAAATATTTCCAAAAACATATTAATAGTCTGCTTTATTATTTCTTTATCTGTTTTTAAATCTATATTTGCTAATATAAAAGATTCTCCAGAATTATTTTTGGCTAATAAAAATTCTATATTACTAGCAGGAATTTCAACTCTAGGATATACTTTTCTCGATATATCAAAGTAATTTCCATGCTCGTTGCCACCCCAATCTTGCCAAGTCCAATAAATAGTATTTATTACCCTATCTTCCTTAGGTTTTGTTTTATCTGGAAACGAATAACCATTTGAATTTCTGTTACAATTTATGCCAAATTCAGGGGATGGTTGTATAGCAGTTCCTTCTACAAATTCTTTTATACCTAATTTTTCATATTCATTATTTGTAACATGAATACCTATTTTTATATTATCATCCTTATACTTATCTAAAAAGTCTAATGATATTATTCTTTTTTTACTTATAATCATATTTATTCCTCCATTAATTATTTTTGGAGCAACCACATACTTAGATTAATTAATTTCTACTTTTTATGTGTACCAGGTCTACATCTATTATGAGCCTTAACATGAACTGACTTATTGCATTTTTTCTTTGCCATATATTTTACCTCCTTTTCATTTAAACTCGAACAATAGAATTTTTTTATGATCAATGACTTGATTTTGTCTTTTTTTTCTGTTATGCTAATAATAGCAGGAATGACAAAAGTCATGAATATAGTCAAATTCATATTCTCCTGTAATTTTTCATTTTCTAACATTTTGTTTGTTAGTCTTTGATTTTCGTTTAGTATGGTGGCTGCAACCACTTATACAAAAGTAAAAGCATTTGTTTATCTCGAAACAAATGCTTTTTTATATTACATCATTAACAAGATAAACTCAGGTACTATTACTTCCGTATAATTGCATATTATCATAAAAATAGAATTAATGCAATAGCACTCTGTACTTTATATTGCTAAATTATAAGGTTATACTTTATTAATTTTCATAGCAAATTAGAATATGGTAATTTTTTTATAAATAATTCCATTGAATTCCAATCAATTTCGTTATTTTTATCAACTGGCAAATATAATTTTTCTTTTTTTATTCTATTTTGTGCCCTTTTGCGTGAGTATTCATATTTATCTAAATAATAATTCAATATAGTTTGTAAATAAACAGCAGTATAAATATTTAGTTTATTTTTATATTTATCTCTTATTTCTAATATTTCAACATGATCAGATCCAATGAATTTTTCCTGTTGATAAAAAGATTTCCCATCAGTTGCGCTATCAACAGTAAAAACGTTCCCATTTTCCGAATACTCATTGTGAAATCCACTAAATCCAAAATTTTTATTAGAAGTTGTTATATAATAATAATCACCTGAAATTAATAGTTTTGAACTTATCCTTTTATTTATACTCCTAACATTAAAAACTTGTGTTATAGGTATCTCTACACAATTATTTGGCAAAGAAATATCCATATTTCTTTTTTGTAATTTTCTGTCATCCCATTTAGCATTAGGAATTATTTTATCCATAAAATTTTCAATATAATTCCAATTAACTTTACCTTCATTATCAATAGGCAATTTTATATAATCTTTTGATATTCTCTTATCAGACATTTCCCTATTAAAAAAATAATTATCGCCCAATTTTTCTAATAAAGTTATTAAATACATAGCTATTTTTTTTGTTAAAGTTCTATCCTTTAACCACATAACTGTCACATGATCACTAGCAACAAATTCATAATCATGATAAAAGGTTGCACCTACGCTGCCACTATTTGCAATAGTAATACAATTTTTATATATTTTCATATATTTAGGTGGATTTATATAATTATCTATTCCATTATTGAACTTTGTTGAGGATACATATGCAATATCACCATCAACCTGATTTAATCTGATTAATCTTTTACCTCTAGAATGATAAAAAATATCATCTATTAAAAAATATTTATACTTCATTATGTTCATCCTCCATCAAGTCATTTGCTGAGGCATTATTTTCTTGAAGTATTTCAAGCAAATCTATTTCATTTAAATCTTTATCTAATAAATTCAAATCTTTTTTTGTGTTAAATATAACAAATTCTTTCACAGTTTTTTCAAAATCGCTTATTGATAATTTATCAAACTCAACTTTTGAAAAGGCTTGTATCAGCCATTCATCGTTTTCTTGTATTTTAACAAAAACATTCTTTATTTCATCAATGTTTTTAGGATTCCTATAATAAGGCGCATCAATATCTTTTAATAATTTATTTTTAATATCATTCCATTTATTATAGACATCTCTACGACCTTTTTTCTTTGCTAACTCAAATCCATCATCTTTTAAATTATAAAATACTACTGGATTGTTATAATCATGTGCTTTATTGGTTTCTATTACTATAATGGAACTACCAGTTGAAGCATTAGGTTGGAACAAATCTTTTGGCATATTTATAACCGCCTTAAGGGTATTATTTTTAAGAAGATTATTTCTAATTTCATTTTCTCCCATAAATGTTTGCGGTGGGGCTATCATAACAACATATCTGCTACATAATCTGCACATTTTTTCAAGAAAACTTATTTCTTTCATCCATGGTTTTTTATTTTTGGTTTTAGAATTCTTATCACCTTTAAATTTTTGTAATTCATTATAATCTGTAAATGAACCAGAATAAGGTGGATTTATAAAACCAATTGTTGGTTTACTACCTATTTCTTTACATTTCTTTTCAAAATTGATATCAAATTCTTCTGAGAAAAAATCATAATTTAAAATGTTTGATTTTCCATCTCCTCTAAATAACATATTTGATATAGCTAAAATATACATATGAGGTTTAAGTTCATTTCCTAACAATTGATATTTTCTAACATGCTCTATGCCTTTAGAGTCAGTTTGTAAGTCAAACAATTTGTTCATTCCAGCAATTAAGAATGATCCAGTGCCACAGCAAGAATCAAAAATAACATCATTCTTTTTTAAATCTATTAAATTTGTAAATAAATCTGTAACATGTTCAGGCGTTAATACTATTCCTGATTGTACATCTACTATACCGGCATACCTTAAAAATTCCTGATAAAATTTTCCTATAATATCATAATTGTGACGTGTTTCAAATAAAGGAATTACATCATCACGTAATATCGTTAAAATAGTTTTTATAGTATCACTTTCTAATAATACTTTTTCACTAGATAACGCTCCGAATTTTGACATTATCATATCAATTTTTTCTTTTGGTAAATTTTCTCCATCTTCACCTAAAATATCTGGAACAACTATACCTATTTGCTTCATTAATTGCTTTGGACTGTATTCTTCAAATTGTTCTCTAAATGTATTCCTATATTTGGAATTTTTAGATTCAAACAATGCTATGAGCAAAATACTTAATAACGTTGGTCTCTCATCTTCTTTAACATCATATAAAAGATTATTAATAGTACTTGAAGCCTGAGAAATACGAGAAGATATTTCTTCTAAATTTAAATTATCAAACAATGCTAAATAATCTTTTTCATTATGAATTTCATTAATATTCATATCAATAATTTTATCTATTTGTATATAAAAAGTATCTATCCTATAACCATATTCAATATCCATATCACCTGATATTGCAAGTCCTAAAATATTCCACGAACGTAAATTAATAAGTGCTTTATTTATTTCAGGAGAAATAGCGCCATAGCTTTCTAACGTTCCTGGTATAAAACAATTCAAATAATGTTTTATTTGTGGAATTGCTTCTTTTTCGTGTTGTGCAATAGTAGATTTCAACTCTACTAAAATTAATAATTTTTTCTTTTCATTAACGTATATAAAATCAGGCAAGCCAATATGTCCGCTCTTATTTTTTGAAGAATGATCTAATATAGTATTAATATCCTTATTTTCACATAATTCCTTCCATTGATTTTCAAAATCCAAAGTCAATAAATGCTTATATAAATCTAAAAATGTTTTATCATTTCTTGCCATATCATATCACCTCTACATAATAAATTATATCATGTCAAGTAAAAAAAGAAAAGAGTTTGGCCAACAAAATGTAACATTTTATTTTAAAGATGTAAATCTATTAATAAACGATCAAGGGTTTGGGACACTTCCCACAAAAGAATTTCGTGCGGGAGTACAAATTCAGTGCTGGCTAGACAATGGATTTACTCCCAAAATAATTAGTTGCACTAAAAAACTCTATCAATTTGATTCGATAGAGTTCTCTTTTTAAAAAAATTTCTTTAGTATCATTGGATTATCTTTTTCTATTTTTAAATTATATTTTATTCTTAATATCTTCTTTATAGATGGTATAAGTTTATTTATATCACATCTTACATTAAATACATCTATTGCAGAGTTAATATGATTATAAAGTGGTGCTTTAGATAATGCTTTCTTGTAAAAACTATCTGCTATATAGAAGGCTACTACATCTGGTATTATAAATTCTTTTAGAAAGTTATCATAATTAATGCATACAGGTAAATATATTCTTTCAAATTCTTCATCAGTTATATCACACATAGATATACTCCTTTAGAATTATTTCTTCTGCAATATTTTTAATATTATTCATTTTACTTACCCATAGTATTTGATTATTTTCTTTTAACTGTTCATTAATATTTTCTTTTTCAGCCAGTTCTGTAATTAATTTCTGCACCTTCTCCATAACAGTAGTATCTATATTATGAAGATATTCATTTAAAGTATCATTAACAAGTAAATCAAAATATAATCCAAGTTTGTATTTCTTAATATATTCTAGTCTTAATAATCCATATTTTCCTATATTAAATTGTTCTTTATCTTTTAATATTAAATTAGGTAATAAATAATCACCTTTTCTAGTGTAACTAATATTCATAACATTTCTCCATTTCTTTCTATTTTTATTTGGCTTTAATTGTTATACATTTGTTACACAATGACCATCGCCACCTCCCGCATTAATATGATTACTAACAACTATTACATCGTTACCATTTCCATAAAAATCTAATGCTTTTTCTACTCTTTCATTAGGATCGAGAGTTATATCAGTAGACCTTGTTATAGATACTGGTACTCCAAGTTCTTTCAATCTATCATACATATAATTAGAAATTTTTAATGTATAATCCTTTTCTACAATTCCATTAGCAGTTGCTCCACCATCACTTCCACCATGACCTGCATCAATTACAATCTTTTTCATAAGTTTCACCTCTATGATAAGATATGAAAAAGTCATTTTTAGTTTACTATCATTTGAAGGCATAAAAAAAACCAACTATTGTTTTTGTGAGTTGGCTTCTAATTTAATCTTAACTTCTTTTTCTTTTCCATCACGGATAAGTTTAATCTTAACAGTATCTCCTACTTGATGTGAATAAATTTCATATCTAAAATCTGCAGTAGAAGAAATCTTTTCATCATCTACGTAAGTAATAATATCTCCTTTTTTTATACCAGCTTTATCAGCAGATAACCCATCTGATACTTCATTAACATAAATTCCATTTTTAGTTTCTGAATCAGTATATCCATAATATACAGCATAAGATAATTCCATAGTACTAATTCCTAGATATGGTCTTTGAATCTCCTTACCTTCTTCTAATATCTTAGCAGTATTTAATGCATCCTCTATAGGAATAGCAAACCCTATACCTTCAATACCAGTTGATGATACTTTAGATGAAGTAATACCAATAACTTCTCCATTACTATTACATAAAGGTCCACCACTATTACCACTATTTATTGCTACATCTGTTTGTAATAAACTCATTACAACATTATTAGTACTAAATTGATTATCAGCCATATTTAATGTAACTAAACGATCTTTTCCAGATAAAATACCTCTTGTAACTGTCCATCCATATGCACTACTTACAGGACTTCCTACTGCAAATGCAGTATCACCCAACCTAGCATCTTCGCTACTTCCTAATTCAGCTACAGAAATAACTTTATCAGAAGATATTTTTAAAACTGCAATATCTGAATACATATCACTACCTACAACTTTAGCATCAACAATATCTCCACTAGTAAATGTAACACTTACTACTGATGCACCTTTTACTACATGATAATTAGTTAAAATATAAGCATCATCATCATTAATCTTATAGACAAATCCTGTCCCAGAAGCATATGGTTGTAAATCTCCATTAGATTTCTTGAATGTATTAACTGTTACAACTGCATCATACACTTTTTCAACAGAATCAGCTATACCTTCCTCATTTACTGTAACTTCTTTTTCAGTCTTTGTAATATTAGTAACTGTATCTCCTGGATGTTTCTTAAAATAATAAGTTGTACAACCTATTCCAACAGCTAACATTAAAACTGATACTATTAAAATAATTATTACTTCTTTTATAAAATTTTTTCTAGTTTCCATAACTATCCATCCTTGCTATATCTTTATAATTTTGAGGAAAACCAATAGCATCTAATACTTTTTTAATACTAATAGTTTTTAGTTTCCCTTCTAATATATCTACTTCATATCCTATTTCGTTCATCATTAAAATAAAATCATCATTACGTAACATATATTTTAATATAATAATTAATGCAAATAAATCATCTTTACCATAGATATATTCATTATCCTGTTTCGGAATATTTAATGCTTTATGATAATAAGTATCTTCAATTACTTTATGAGTTTTATGATTATATAAAATATCTTCATGAGCACATAGATTTCTAAAATTTGCTAAAATAGGAAAATAAATCAATAAATCATTAACAGATACTCCATAAATACATGCTATATCTTTCTGATCTTCTGGTTTCAAAATCGTAAATAATTCACTAACTACACCAAAAGACAATACTTTAACCAAAATCCATAACGGTACATATCCATAATTATTAATATAGTGCATTGTAGCTGAGTGTTGAACACCATTAACTCTAATTTGTCTTTTCATTTTCTTAATTAAGTCATTTACTTGTTTGGCTTTTTCATTACTTCTATTAAAGTTAGCTGGATTCAAATAATTCTTTTCTTTAATTCCATACTTTTTTGATAATTGATAAGATAAAATGCTTTTAGCGTTATTTTCAACAATAAGCAAATTTTTAAATACTATATTTCTTATCTGACGGTCAAAATTGAACATCGCATATAACTCATTAAAATTAGTTCCTGTTATAAACATACGATCTTTTTGAGATTTTAAAAAAAGATGTCTATAACCATTTATAAAGAAATAATTTTCATGAAGTAATATTTCTTTAGTATAATCAATGTCATCAATTTCTAAGCCTTTACTTTTAAGAATGTCGATTTGTTCATCTAAAGTCTTAAATGTCTTTATCATATGGCCTCACCTACTATTAAATTATATCATATTCTTAGATTTAAAGATATATTTTTATTGACTTAATATGTTATAATTTATTTAAGGTTGGTGATAAAATGCCTTCAATAGTAACACATCATTCTTTTGCTAATACCGTTTTAAATAAAGCTAATAATATAAATGTTAATAAAGACATCTATAATGTTTTTGCTCAAAGTTTTGATTACTTCTTTTATTATAATTTTTTTGATTTTAAGAACAAATCAAAAATTGAAAATTTCGGTCATTATTGCCATAAAAATAAAACACAAAATTATTTAATTAATTTAATAAAAAACATTAAAGAAATGCACTTAGAAGAAAATTCTGATGCTCTTGGTTATTTATATGGATCTATTACTCATTATGTTTTAGATACTAATTGTCATCCTTATATTTTTTATAAAACAGGTTGTTTTGATAAAGGAGATAAAGAATCATACAAATATCGTGGAATGCATACAAAAATGGAAAAACATTTAGATGCTTTTTTTAGTAAACAATTCTTCAAAAAAATTATTTATAAATTAAATATTCGCAAAGAAATAATCGGTAATGCAAAATTTTCTCAAGAACTAATTGACTTATTGAACAAAACATTTGAGGATACTTATAATAAAAAAAATATGGCTAAATACTTTATTAAAAGTTATAATTTCAGTAAGTTTACCTATAATGTCTTATGTCAAGATAAATACGGAATAAAAAGAAAAATATACAAATTTGTTGATTTTGTAGCTAGAAAAAGATTACCTTTATTTGTTGATTACTCAACTTATATTCGTAATGAAGACATTAGTTATTTAAATATTGAACATAAACCATGGCATCATCCTTGCAATAATGAAGTTCATAATGACTCTTTTCTTGATTTATATAATGATAGTATTATTAAAGCACTAAAAATATTTAAAGAAGTAGATAAAAATTTAAATGAGCGTGAAGATATAGAAAAAATAACAGATATAATTGAAGATTTATCGTATACAACTGGATTACCTTTAGATAAAAATAGAGGATTTAGATATTTTGAATACTAATTATTCTTATTTATATAATAACTAATTACTCCATCTACTATACCAGAAACTAATTTTTCTTGGTAATTTTCATCTACTAGCAGCTTTCTTTCTTTAGCATTTGATATAAAACCACATTCAATTAAAACACCAGAAATATTAAGTTTCCGATACATGTAATAATTCTGACTAATTTTTTTAGCATCTCTACTAGCATTTACTTTATCATTTAAAGATTTTTGAATGCTTTCAGCTAAGTCTTTATCTTTAACATTATAAAATACTTGTGGACCACTATATCTACTATCACTTAAATAATTAATATGAATAGAAAAATACATATCAGCATTGCTATTATTAATATAATTTATTCGATTATCAAAATCGGATTTTTTTCTTCTATCAGCTTCAGGATAACTTAAATCATAATCATCATTTCTTGTTAAATAAACTGTTGCTCCTTTACTAACTAATTCTTCCTTTAATTTTAAAGATAAATCCAAATTAATATCCTTTTCTTCCAATTTCTGAAATGAAGTTCCAGCATCTTTTCCTCCATGCCCTGGATCAATTACAAAAACTAATCCTTTTAACACATTATTATTGTACTTAGCATATGCAAATATTATAACAAGAAAAAAAGTAATAATTGCAAATAATACATAATAAATTCTTTTCATTAAACCACCTATATAATTATATACAATTACTACTTCACATATTTATCATCAAATAATTTATAGAATTCTTTTGTTTTTTTCTTTATTTTTTTTCTAAGTAATAATAATAATAAAATTTTTGGAACTATTCCCTTCTTTTTTTTAAGTTTTATTTGGTAATCTATAAGAGGTTTTAAAACATTATTATAATAAGACACTCTAATCATACTACCACCAAAGTCATTATATCATATTTTATGAAGTACAACTTAACAGATAATATTTTGATTTTAACCTATATTATTAATAGGTGATTAATATGACAACATTTAAAAGAGACTTTGATTTTGTTGAAAATTTAAATCAAATTATTTCTTATAATGTTAGAAAATATCGAAAACTAGCAGGTATCACCCAAGAACAACTTGCTGTAGATATTGGTATTTCTCCAGATTATATAAGAAGATTTGAATCTCAAGAAGGAAAGGAAGGAATATCAATTAAAACATTATATAAGATATCTGTTGTCTTAAATGTACCAATGGATAAATTCTTTGAAGAACTAATTGAAGATTAGGTCTTTTTTTATGGAATTATTTACTAGCATTAAATAAAATTAAAGCAACAAAAAAGCCCGTAAATACGAGCTTTTCGAAACATTGAAACTTTGTAATATCCTAACGTTTTGAGAATTGTGGAGCACGACGTGCTTTCTTTAAACCTGGTTTTTTACGTTCTTTGCTTCTTGGATCTCTTGTAACAAATCCAGCAGTTTTAAGAACTTTACGATAAGAATCTTCTCTAGTTTGATCAGTGTTAGCATCAAAAGCCAGTAAAGCTCTTGTAATACCTAATCTTATAGCACCTGTTTGACCAGAGAATCCACCACCTTTAACAGTAACATCTATATCAAAATTTTTTTCATTTCCAGTAGCTACCAAAGGTTGTTTTAAATCCATTACTAATGTAGCAAATGGCATATATTCATTAACATCTACACCATTAATAGTTATTTTTCCTTTTCCGTTAGTTAATCTAACTTGAGCACTAGATCTTTTTCTACGACCTGTTGCAGTCCATACTTGTTTATTAGCCATGAATAAAAACCTCCTTAATTAATTTTCATTTCTACTGGTTTTTGAGCTTGTTGTTTATGTTCAGGACCAGCATATACAAATAACTTAGTATACATTTGTCTTCCTAATCTTCCCTTAGGTAACATACCTTTAACAGCTCTTTCAACCATTTCTTCTGGATATTTAGATATCATTTCTTCTGCATTACGTTCTCTAAGTCCGCCAGCATATCTACTGTGATTATAATACATCTTATCACTTAGTTTATTTCCAGTTAATTTTACCTTTGCAGCATTTACTATAATTACATAGTCACCACAATCAACGTGAGGTGTAAAAGTTGGTTTATGTTTACCTCTTAAAACTGTAGCAGCTTTAGTAGCAACTCTACCTAAACTAATACCTTCTGCGTCAATTACATACCACTTACGTTCAATAGTTTCTTTCTTTTCCATAAATGTATTCATAATATAAATCCTTTCTTTACCCGTATTTCTTCGACTTTCCCAGGGTCTAAAAACGTGGGTAAATAAAATGTACCATTCAAAATTATATGAGAAAACAACAAAAATGTCAACAATAACTAGTACTTTTTCTAATATTCAATCTTATCTAAGTATAGTCCACAAGATGGAGCTGTAAATAAAGACATTGCTTTCTTAGTTTTTAACATTTCTTTAATCTTCTTAATATCCTCTTTTCCTCTACCCACTTCAATTAAAGCACCAATCATATTTCTTACCATATATCGATAAAAACTTTTCCCAATAAAAGTTATTTCCAAAATATTATTTCTTTTCTTAAACTTTATTTTGTAAATAATAGCTTTATAATTATCTCTCGATCCAGAAACGAAATTATGAAAATCATGTATTCCTTTAAAAGCTTTTGCACATTTCTTCATCTTTCTAACATCTAATTTATATGGACATTGATAAATATAATCAACCATTACTGGATCATAGTCTCCTAAATTAATTTTATATGTATACTGTTTTGTTTTAACTGAAAATCTCGCATGAAAATCGTTATTAACAACACTACAATCTATGACATGAATATAATCATTGACTAAAGAATTAATCGCATTTTTTAGTCTTTCCGGCGGAATATTAAAATTAAGTTCAAATGAAATTTTCTGACCATGAGCGTGAACTCCTCGATCTGTTCTTCCTGCTCCTTTAACCTGAACTGATTCTTTATTAATTACAGATAAAGCACCTTCTAAAGACTTTTGAACAGAGTATCCTTTATTTAATCTTTGAAACCCTAAAAACTTACTACCATCATATGCAACAGTGGCTAAATATTTCATAAAACACCTACCTAAGCAATATCTCGATATATTCCTTTAATTAATTCTTTTATATCAACATATTCATCTATATTATGTCCTTCACTTCTTAAATATTTTATAAAATTAATAAGAAAAGGCATATCTGTATAGTCATACATATCATCATTATAACATGACTCACTACAATTTACTAAATAACCATTGTTAATAACAATATACTTATCAACAATATTTTTCATAAAATCAACATTATTTGAAATTAATATAATTGTTTTATTATACTTTATTTTTAAAACTCTAAGAAGTCTTTTAAAATTTTCTCTTTCTTTGTAAGTAAGACCAAGCTCAAAATTATCAAAAACTAATACATCTGGATTATAAGATAAAGCAAGTGCTAGTGATAATTTATTCTTCTCTGTAGCAGATAAGCTATTTGGATTTCTATCTAGAATATCAGAAGACAATCCAACTATTTTAAACATCCAGCTAGTTAATTTATCAACATTCTCTATATTATAATTATTTATAGTTGATTCTATTTCTTCTTTTACGGTCTTATTCATATATATATTTCTAGTATAATACTTAATAATTCCTATTTTCTTACTTATTTCTTTTTTATTTACTCTGCATCCCTTTTTAATCATAACATTACCAAGTCTTATTGTTCCAGAACTTGGTCGATTTTCTAATGATAATAAATCAATAATTCCAGTGTCATAATCAGTAATAATTCCTGTAATCCTATTACTATCAATAATAAAATTGGTATCAATTAACTTATCATTATAAGTTAATTGTAAAAATTCTATTTCCATAATTTATTCACCATCTCTTCTTTATCAAGATAGATTTTATCTAATAAACCATAACAACTTAATTGAATAGATAAATCAACCATAAAAGGTAAGTCAAAACCTATACGACGTAATAATTTTTCCTCTTTTAAAACTCCCATAGTAGAACCTTCTATTGCTACTTTTCCATTCAATAATATAACTAAGTATTCTGTAAACAATGCATCGTTTATATCCGATATTACATTTATTAAAGTAATATTATTACCAATTAAATATTTCGTATATTTCTTTTTAAAATCGCTACTTAAATATTTAAATACATCATCAATTAAAATCATATCTGGTTTAGTAATTGTTTTAACTAAAACTCTAGATGTCATTTCTTCTCGATAGGTCATTAAAGAAAATTTCTTATCAATTATATTTTCTAAATGAAAATATGATACAAACTCATCTATTAAAAACTCTAAATCTCTTTCTCTAAACCCCCTAACTAATAATAAATATTCAAATTCATTTCTTAATGTATCTTTAGAAAACAAATCCATTTCTGTTACTGTATGAACAATCGGTACAGTATTTTTAACATAAGTAAATAAAGACTCACTAAGTTTAATACTGCCTTGATAATATAAAGTTCCATTTATACAATTAATTAAAGTAGATTTTCCACACGCAGAAGGTCCCATTATTGCATAAGAATTATAATCATTTAAATTAAGACTTAAATCATTTAAAACTTGTACTTTATCATCATATGCAAAATTAAGTTTTTGTATGTCGACGTAGACCATTTCCACTCACCTTAAATATGTATTATACAATAAAGTTATCTAATATTGAAGAAAAAGCATAAAAAAAAGTGAATAATCACTTTTTATCAAAAAGATCTCATTATCTTACATTTAAAACTATATATATTTGTAAAAAATCATTAAACACAAAATAATATTAAATTTATAATATTTTAAATTGCTTTAGAATAACTATTTGTCCCCTTCATATATATATTTAGGAACTTCTACTATTTTATTACTTTTTAAACTTTCTTTAACATCGATAATTCTCTGATTAGAACTACCTCGAAACTTAACTGTAAAATTCTTTTTATCAAGTTCGAATTTACCATCTACTAAAATATCAATTTCATTTAATATATCTGCATATATAGGTTTATTCTTACTCAATTCTAATAATTGTTCATATGTAAAGCCTGAATAACACCAAACATTCATCCCACATTCATGGGTACATTTTGCCAACTCTAAAAGAGCTTCAGGTTGAAACATAGGATCTCCTCCAGAAAATGTGACACCAGATTGAAACTCCAATTCCCTTATTACTTTCTTAACATCTTCAACATCAATTTCTTCACCAGCATCAAAAGCATGCGATTCGGGATTATGACATCCTTTACAATTATGAGAACATCCTTGAAACCAAATGACAGTTCTAATTCCTTCCCCATCAACGATACTATCTGATTCAATTGAACCAGCAAGTCTTACTTTTGTCATACTACTCACCCACATCTTTATTATACTACACATTAAGACAAAGAAAAAGAAGATCACTCTTCCTATAACTCATATTATTGTTGTAAAATTATTACTTCTCCTGGTTTTGATAAATAAAATTTTTCCCTTGCATATCTAGCAATATATTCAGGATCTTGTAGTTTTGTTACCTCACTTTTTAAAGAAGCTTCTTCTTCAAGTAATTCTTCATATTCACTATTCATACTTTTAATTGCTTTTTTATTGGTTATGATAGTTGCCCAATCAGAGAATGTCGAACCAACCAAAACAGTAATAAGCACTGCAAAAATAGCTGATGCTAAAACCAATCTTCTACGACTTCCAGCATAAACTTTTTTCTTTGATTTAGACATATTATCACCCCAATTTCAACTTTATTATAGCACTTTTAAAATAGACAAGTTCATCAATAATTGAGTGATTTACGTTTTTTATATAATTGTTTACACTTAAAGTAAAAATAGTATCCTAAAATAAGCATTGCATAAAAATATATATGAATTATCCCATCACATATAAAGTAAAGCAGTACTATGTATGAAAGACTTAAAACAACTATTAAAAGCAAATAAATTAAAATATTTATTATTTTATTATATTTAAGTAATCTAGATAAATTAAAATTAACTATAAACCCCATACCAAAACCAAATACAAATGATAAAAATAATACAAATAATTGTAAAAAACTATTCATTATTTAAATAATTTGGATAATAAACTGTCATTTTCACCTTTTTTACCATCTGTATAAGCAATACTATTAATTTTTCCTTTAATTGAAACATTTCCATCATGTGTATCTAGTCTAATAATTTCTAAGCCTTCTCCTTTTAAAAGTAAAGTCCCTAAACTTGAATCCATTAAGAATTCTTCGTTATCAAAACTAACAATTCTTTTAATACCTGTCATATGTATTTGACTTCTATCACTAATCTTTAAATCGTGTGATGATGTTACGATATTATCTAATATTTTATCCATATTTTTTTCTCCTTACCAAAATATATGATAAAAAAGAACATAATATGAAAAAAAAAGAGTCAAACTATTCTTCGTTTGAATCTTCACTAGTTTTTTCGTATTCAGCTAATATTGCATCTTGTAAAGTTTGACGAACATCTGGATTAATTGGATGTGCAATATCTCTATAGCTTCCAGTAGTAGTTTTTCTACTTGGCATTGCAATAAATAGCCCTGTATCTCCTTCAATAATTCTAATATCATGTACAGCAAATGAATCATCTAATACAATTGATGCAATTCCTTTCATACGAGATCCTTCTTTTGAAACTTTGTGTACATTAACTGATGTAACTTTCATAGCAACACTCCTCTTCTAAGTTAAAACTATCTAACTTAATATCATTTTATAACAAAAAACTAATTAACACAACAATTTTTAAATATATTCTATTTTTACATCACCAATTAAAACATCTGAGTATGAAAAACTCTTACTAATATCTTTAGAAACAACTGTAAATATATTTGGATATACATATTTTATAACACCACAAATAACATCTTTTCTATTTCGCATACCATAAACTGTTAATCTTACTTTTTTACCTACACTTTTAGCTATTTGGTCTTTTATATCAAGAAAACTCATAATTCCCCCTATCTAGGATAACCAACAAACATAAGTCCATTAGATACTAAACCACCCATGCCATTTTTACCATACTTTGTTTTATCTAAAAGTAGTGGTAAATCTATCTCTTTATTTCGTTCTGTCAATGCAACTGTTGTAGCAATAATTGCCGGATCTAAAGCATGAATATTTATTCTTTTTGGACTAGATGCAAAATTAGCTCCAGCCTTAATTAATTCTTCATAATTACTTTGACAAGCTCCAGCTATAATAACTAACTTATCATGGCTTTTTTCATACATTCTTGCCTTTTTTACAGCATTTACAAAATTAAGTGAATTTTTATAACTATGACTATCTTTAATATTCCCTAACCGCTTATAATAAGCATCATGACCAGTAATAATTACAATATCTGGATTATATTGTTTTAATAAACTAACTATCTCATTAGATATTTTATCTTCAGATAAATTTTTCCCAACTGCTAAGACATTTGCTTTCTTATAAAAATTCATGCATCTTTCTAAGTAATCATTATCACCATCTATATGAAGAATCTTACCTGGCAAATAAAAAAAATCACTTCTATCCATTTCTATATCATCTATTACTTTTTCAGCAAACTTATCAGATTCTTCCTCATCATTAGGAGCAAGTATTAGATCAGAAAGAGGACTATCAGCATAAAGTCTTACATCTATACCTTTTAAGATTGCAACATTGTCTTTTATTTCTAATATAACAAAAACAGTATCATTATCATGACTATTTCTTGTAACAAAATCTCCTATATGCATTATATATATCACCTAGAAAATAGTATGAAAAAAAGGTACTATTTATTCATAGTTCCTTTTAATTTTGAAATATTATAATGTTTAGTACTTTATATCATCATAAAGTGCATTAGCTATCTTAACGAAAACAATTATAGGAATCTGTTCGGCACGACATAATAGATTATAACCATTATCTTCAAGAATTGCATTTATTTTATCTAAATCATAATGTTTAAGGTTATTTCTTAAATTTTTTCTCTTAAACTGAAAAGCATCATTTATAAATTTAAATAAAAATTCTTCATTTTTAGCTTCCAATTCCTTTTTTCTACGTTTAGTAAATTTAACAACTGCACTATCTACATTAGGAATAGGATCAAAACAAGTTCTATGAACATCAAATAAATACTCTGTATCATAATAATAATTGATATATACTGTTAATGACCCATAGCTTTTGGTTCCTGGTCTTGCCGCAAATCTTTCTGCTACTTCTTTCTGAACCATTAAAACCATTCCTGCTACTGGTATATCTAAATTCATTATCTTTTCTAATATTGGTGTTGTAATGTAATAAGGGATATTAGCTATAAAATAAACATTTTCAAATTTATTTATACTTTCTATACAATCTATAACATTAACTTTCATAAAATCATCATAAATAATATGACATTTATCATTTTCATACTTATTTAAATAAGTTTTAACCCTTGTATCTATTTCAAAACAAACTAATTCGCTATCTTTTGGTACTAAATATTTCGTTAAAGCTCCTTGCCCTGGACCAACTTCAACTACTAAATCATTAGAAGTAGTTGTAATAGATCCCGCTATTTTCTTAAGAACATTCTCATCTTTAAGAAAATTTTGTCCTAAACTTTTTTTATGTTGAAATTTTTCCATAATTATCACCTAAAAAAGATGGGTTAAACTATCTTTCCCATCCGAATCTTAAAACATCATATGATATGCTGCTACGCCCAACTAGTCTTCTAGCTTCATCTTCATTTTCCATAAGTAAGTCGATATCTTTACCTAAAACTCCACGATCTAAAACGATAGCTAATTGATCATTTTCAGCAACTCTATTAGAATTTAATCTAATAATAGTCCCACACGCTAAATTTGATGATGATGCTACAATTCTAACTCTTCCGTATAATGAATCATTATAATGAGTAGTACCATCACGAACATCCTGAGAATTACACGCTAAAAACCCTGAACATAAAGGACAATTTGCGCCATATCCTGTTAAATCTCCAATATATGTATCTTTAGCTGAATATATATCATTATAAATATCTTCTTGTACTTTTTTAGACATTGCAGTTAAATCTAATGTTTTATTTAAATTATTATTTTCTACTTTTGTTTCTTGGATATTTGAGCCTGTTTGAATAACCATGATGACAAAGAATAAAACTATTATTTTGCTTATAGAACTTAGATGTTTAAAACTCTTACTCATTCTATTTTCACCTCATTAATATCTAAGATAATTCTAGCATATAACCTATTAAATGTCAAAAATTCGCTTAATATTTTGATTGGTAACAAATGCTAATTCCTCTGTACTAATACCATATAAATTAGATACATAAGAAGCTATTTCTAACACTCGACCGGGAAAATTTTGATTTCCACGATAAGGAACAGGCGTTAAATATGGAGAATCTGTTTCTAATACAATATTCTCTTTTGGTATTTTTTCAATTACTTCAAAAATTTTTGCATTCTTAAAAGTAATTACACCATTAACACCAATTAAATATCCCATTTTAATATATATGCATGCTGTTTCATAACTACCACTAAAAGAATGAATTACTCCTTTAACTCGATATTCCTTAAGAATATCTATTGTATCTTGAGTAGCTTCTCTACTATGAATAACAACAGGTAAATTATACTTTTCAGCTAACTCTAATTGTTTTCGAAATAAAATAATCTGTTTTTCTTTATTTTCCTTCGTATAATAATAATCTAATCCAATCTCTCCAATAGCAATAACATTCGGATCTTTTAAATGTTCTTCTAAATATTTTAAATCACTATCTTGATAATTATCTACTTCTTCAGGATGAATTCCAATTGCTGCAAACATATTAGGATATTTAGAAGTAAGTTCTAAAACTTCTTTAATAGTTTTTAAATCAACAGCATTATTTATATAACGATTAACTCCTAACTCAGTTGATTCTTCAATTATTTTTTCAATATTTTCATAATATTCACCATATAAATGACAATGTGTATCAGTAAACATCATAATTCTCCTTTTTTATTTCCCGGGAAATAAATATCTTGGAAAATAATATTTCCCAAGATTAATTTTCTTTATCAATTCTTGCAAATAAGTGTTCTGGTTCATTAATAGTTAAACCTGCTTCTAATCCACCAAATTCATTAGTTGATTCAATTGAAGTTACTTTCGTATTTAATTGTTTAATAATTCTTTCTGAAGTTTCAGGTAAAAATGCACTTAAATGAATTGCACATATACGAATTGATTCTAATAAGTTATATAATACTGTTCCTAATCTGGCTTTTTTAGTTTCATCTTTAGCTAAAATCCAAGGCATTGTATCATCAATATACTTATTACATTTACGAAAAGCATCAATAATTTCTTCTAATGCATCACCAACACGAAGTTCGTCTATCTTTTTAACAATACGACTATGAAGACTTACAATATTAGAAATTAAATCATCATCAATATTTTCTTTTTCACATGGTTTTTGAATAACTCCATTAAAATACTTATGATTCATACTAGCAGTTCTATTAACTAAGTTTCCTAAAATATTAACTAAATCTCCATTAATTCTTTCAATCAATAAATCCCTACTAAATACACCATCAGCAGCAAATGGTATCTCATGTAAGAAATAATATCTAACAGCATCTACACCAAATTCATTTACTAAATCATCAGCATATATTAAGTTACCTTTAGATTTACTCATCTTACCATCACTCATAATTAACCAAGGATGGCCAAATACTTGTTTAGGTAATGGTAAATCTAAACTCATTAAGAAACAAGGCCAATAAATTGTATGGAATCTAATTATGTCCTTACCTATTAAATGTAAATCAGCAGGCCATTTATATTTAAACTCTTCAGTACTTTCATCAAAATCAAAACCAATATTAGTAATATAATTTGATAAAGCATCTAACCATACATAAACTACATGTTTATCGTCAAAATCTACAGGAATACCCCATTTAAAAGATGTTCTAGAAACACATAAGTCTTGTAAACCAGGTTTTATAAAATTATTTATCATTTCATTCTTTCTTGCTACCGGTTGAATAAATTCAGGGTGTTCCTCTATATACTTTTCAAGTTTATCTTGATACTTAGATAATTTAAAAAAATAAGCTTCTTCACATTTTGGTTGAACATCTCTACCACAATCTGGACATTTTCCATCTACTATTTGACTTTCAGTCCAAAAACTCTCACATGGTGTACAATAAAGACCTTTATATTCCCCTTTGTAAATATCTCCTTTATCATACATATATTTAAAAATATGTTGAACTATCTTTTTATGATGAGGATCAGTAGTTCTTACAAATTTATCATATGAAGTATTCATAATATCCCATATATCTTTAATTTGTCCAGCAACATTATCAACATATTGTTGAGGTTCAATACCAACATCTTTAGCTTTCAATTCTATTTTTTCACCATGTTCATCTGTACCTGTTTGTAAATAAACATCATAACCTTGTAATCTTTTATATCTTGCAATAGCATCTGCCAAAACAATCTCATAAGTATTACCAATATGAGGTTTTCCAGATGTATAAGCAATTGCTGTACTTATATAATATTTTTCTTTTTTCATACCTATTCTCCTTTTTCTGGTTTTCCTGTCCAACCAGTCCTATCATTCATAATATCTTCACCGCAAGTTAAATACTTAACAAATATTCCTTGGCAATAAGCTTCTCCTTTTTTCAAAACAAAATCTTTATCACTATGATTTTGTAATGCTACCCACATATGACCTTCATTTTCGACATTATTATAAAAGTCGGCATCAATTACACCTACTTGATTACACATTCGAACATTATACTTAAATCCCATACTACTTCTGACTACCAATAATAACATTTCATCATCCATATATTTAGCTTTATAACCCGTTGGTATTTTCTTTATTTCACCTGGTTTAATAATAATATCTGATATAGCATAAAAATCATATCCAGCACTTAATTTAGTCTTTCTGCTAGGCAATTTATAACTTTCATATAATTCTTTATTATCAGATACATCAGTTTTAAACTGTTCGAAACTAATCTTTTCAAAAAATCTTTCCACAATGACACCTCCAAAAATAAAAAGTCATAAAACTAAGGACGAGATAACCCGCGGTACCACCTTATTTTATGACTTAACATACACTTTCTTTCTTAACGCGAATATAACGATTTGACTCCAGAGCCATATTCCTATACCATCATTAATTCTTTTCACCACCCAGAATTTCTCTAAAAAATCCAAGTATAGTACTCTTTCCTTCTTCATCAACAAACATAATTTACCATAAAAAAAAGAAACTAGCAAGATATATCGACCAACTTAGATACATATTTAGAAATAAATTGCAATAAATCTTGATAGTATTCTTTTATTTGTTCTTTCGAATATAAAATAATTGCACCTACAGATGCCAAAGTTGTAATTATTGGTACAAAGTAAAAATAACCATCTACTTTTTTATTATCAAAACAATAACTTTCTACTTCATTATTTATTAATCTTTCACTATTTTTAAGTAATATAATTAATTTATTATCAATCTTGCCAGTAATACTTTCATTTGTCGATAATAAAACACTTTCTTTGTCTGTAAAAGCAATATCTATCCTAAAAGTTTCTTTAAATGCTTCAAAAACTTTTTTAATATGTTCAACATTGTATTGTACATCTGAGTACTTAGCTAACTGAATATTTCCGCCATCGACATATATTTTAAGAATATCTCCATTATTAATTTTTAAATTTTTACGAATATCTTTAGGTATAACTATACGACCTAATTCATCTAATTTTTTTATAACACCATTATCCAAGCTATCACACCATTCTAATAATAGTATTAAACTTTAATTATTTTTTATACAAAGAAAAAAGAAGTATTTCTTCTTTCATCCTTATTATTCAAAAATAATAGACAATAATATTTTAAGTCTCAGATTCCTTTATTTGACTTAATATTTCTTCCAATAAAGGAATTAAATATAGTAAAAAATGCTTATCTAAATTAACTATATTAATAGAAATAATAATTCTATTTCTGACAGATTTAAACTGTATTCTAGGACATATTTGGTATGCTCTAATAAATAATTTATCGCCTTTAATTTTGGAAGTTATCTCTTCGCTAATTTCAAATTGCACATTATAATTAGTCTGTATTACATTAGTAATTTTTAAATCAGAAGCAAGTTTTTCAAACCATTCTTCATACATATAGATTTCTATTTCTTCTGAAACTTTACCAAAACGATCTTCTAACTCTGCTTTAACTTCTAATAATTTATTATAACTATCAATTTCATTGATTTTTTGATGAATTTCTATCTTTATTTCTTCATCAGCTACATATTCATCAGATATATGTGTTTCAACATCAACTAAAGATTTAGTAGATTCTTCTTCATCCGTAACTTCTTCTCCATTAATTCTCTTCATTTCATCTTCAATCATTTTCATATATAAATCAATTCCAACAGTATCAACAAAACCAGCTTGTTCACTACCTAAAATATCTCCAGCTCCACGAATAGCTAAATCTCGCATTGCTATACGATATCCGCTTCCTAATTCTGTAAAATCTTTGATAGCTTGTAAACGTTTAACTGCAACATCATTTAATACTTTTGACTTATTATACATCAAATATGCATAAGCAATTTTATTACTTCTTCCAACACGACCTCTTAATTGGTATAACTGACTTAATCCAAAACAATCTGCATCTAATACTATTAAAGTATTAGCATTAGCAATATCGATGCCTGTTTCAACAATTGTTGTACAAATCAAAATATCGTACGTATAATCAATAAACTCTTGCATAACATTTTCTAATTCAGTTTTTTTCATTTGACCATGTGCAAAAGTAATTCGAGCTTCAGGAACTAAATGATGAATACGATTTACCATTGATTCAATTGAATCAACCTTGTTATATAAGATAAATATTTGTCCATTTCTTGATAATTCTTTATAAATTGCATCTTTAATTAATAGATCATTTTCTTGTAAAACATAAGTTTGAACAGGATATCTATCTACTGGAGCAGTATCAATTATTGATAAATCTCTTAATCCACTTAGAGCCATTTTTAATGTTCTTGGTATTGGTGTTGCAGATAATGTCAATACATTAACATCATTTTTATACTCTTTAATTTTTTCTTTATGAGTAACACCAAAACGTTGTTCTTCATCAACAACTAACATTCCTAATCTTTTAAACTTAACATCATTACTTAATAAGCGATGTGTCCCAAATACTATATCAATTGTTCCTTTTTCTAGTCCATTTAAAATTCTTTCTGTTTCTTTTTTAGTTGTAAAACGGTTTAATAAAGCAATCTCCACTGGAAAATCTTTAAATCTTTCTAAAGCATTTTCATATTGTTGTTTTGACAGTATTGTTGTCGGACATAAATAGAAAACTTGTTCTCCATTATAAACAGTTTTAAACATTCCCCTAAAAGCAACTTCAGTTTTACCAAAACCAACATCGCCACATAATAAACGATCCATTGGCATACTAGAATTTAAATCAGCATTTATATCATTTATCGCTTTTTGTTGATCTGATGTTTCTTGATAAGAAAAACCTTGTTTAAACATTTCTTCTTCAGGAATATTATGATAAGGTCTTACATGAACATTTGCCCTAGCTGCATATAATTTTATTAATTCTGCTGAAATATCTTTTACTTTTTTTGTTAATTCTCTTTTTGTTTTTACCCAAGATGTACTATTTAATTTATTTATTTTTGGTTTATAACCATCTCTAGAAGAATACTTATATATTGTATTAATTTTTTCAACAGGAATATATACCTTATCATTTCCTAAATAATTAATTTGAATATAATCCTTCTTCATACCATTCTTTGTAAGGGTTATTATACCATTATAAATGCCAATACCATGTAATGTATGAACAACATAATCTCCTATTTGAATTTGATCAAAACCTTTAATTTTTTTACCTATTTTCAAGTTGTTTTTATAATTAATAGAAGTAGTTCTTGATTTAGATATATCATTCTCTGATATAACAATATAATCTTCAAAAATAAAACCTTTTCTTATCTTTTGTTTAATTATATTTACAATACCGGATTTTAAACTATCACCTTTAACTATTTGTGCTAACCCATCAAATTGTTCTAAAATTGTTTTTATCTGATTATCTCTTGAAAGACATATTATTACTTTCTTATCCTTTAAATTATTTATTGCAAATGTCTTAAGAAGGTCTAAATCATCATTAAAATTCTCTATTGCTTTAGAAAAATATTCCTTTGAAGTATTTGCTTTAACATTATTAAAAGTTGATAAAAACATTATATTATTCTCATTAAGATCATTTATTTCAAACATATGCTTTTTATTAATCGCATTAGCATTATTATAACTAGTTATATCCTCTTGTATTTTTAAATATGCCAAATCTAATTGATCTGGATTAATTTTTATAATAATAGGATCATTCATATAATCAATTAAACTGCTATTTTCATTCGTTTCAATTTCCATATATGGTTTAATTGTAATTGGATCTATCTCTTGTAAAGATTTTTGGGTTGATTCATCAAAATATCTAATTGATTCAACATCATCCCCAAAAAACTCTATTCTAATAGGATGTTCTTCATCTAAAATAAAAATATCAATAATGTATCCGCGAACTGCATACTCACCCGTTGTTGTTACCATTGATTCTTTCTTATATCCAAATTCTTCTAATAATTCAATTAACTTATTATGAGTAATACTCATACCTTTTTTTAAACTTATTTTACTGCTCTTTGTTTTATTTATATCTGGTAAAAATTTTAAATATCCAGTTAGATTAGTAACCACAATATTTGGTTTATCTTGACATTTACATAAAGCTTCCATCGTTTCTAATCTTTTATTTTTTAAATCTGGGGAAATAGCCACAGCTACACTTGTTAAAAAATCATCCATTGGAAATAAATAAGTATATTTATGTAGCAAAACTAAAGAATCATAAAGAAGATTAGCTTCGTATAAAGAGTTGGTTACAACTAAAATATCTTTTTTCCCTTTTTTTGAAATTTCATAAACACAAAAAGGGTTTAACTCACTTGTTAAACCAGTATATGTTATTCCGTTTTTGTAATCAAAATATTCACTTAGAAAATCCATAAATATCACTTATTTTCTATTAAAGTCATTCATTGTTTTATCAATTCCATTAATGATAAAGCTATTTATAATATTGGCAAATTTTGTTTTATTATCATCAATATAATCTAACTCTTCTTTTGTAAATTTACCTAAAACATAATCTTTAGTATCAATCATTTTATTATTTGATATTCCAAATTTAAAACGACAATATAAATCTGAATTTAAACATTTTGTAATTGACTTAATTCCATTATGGCCACCAGAACTAGATAAATGTTTTAATTTAATATGGCCAAACTCCATATCCAAGTCATCATGAATAACTAAAATGTCATTAACATCTACCTTAAAATAATTAACTACTTCTAATACAGATGAACCAGATAAATTCATATATGTTTGAGGTTTTAAAAATATAACTTTTTCTCCTTTAACTATACAAGTATAATATAGACCTAAAAACTTTTCTTTCCATTCAACATTTCCTAGATAATTATCAAGAATCATAAAGCCAATATTATGTCTTGTGTTTTTATATTCTCGGCCTGGATTACCAAGTCCAACTATAAGTTTCATAATTCACCTCTTATCAAATATTTTTTTATAAGATTTATGTTCTAAGACATTAAGTGGAGGATTAATTTTTACCCCAATTTGACCATTTTTTACTGCTTTTATTAATACCATTATAGCTTCTTTATCATAACTTGAATAGATAAATTGTAGTTTCTTTACAGCAAATTTGTATTTAGAAAGATAATTAATAATCTCTTGTAAACGATCAGTTCTATGGACAATATATAAAGTCCCTTTATTTTTTAAAATGTATTTTGCCGAAACCATAATATCTTCTAAACTTGTTGCTATTTCATGTCTAGCAATCGCTTTTTCATCGTTAATATTAATTATTGAGTTTTTATTATATTTAAAATATGGAGGATTGCAAGTAACTATATCAACACTTTCTGGCAATATATAATTAAATGTATCTCTTAAATTAGCGTTAACAATTTTTATTTGATTATCTAGTTTATTCTCTATAACAGATAAATAACCTAAATCATATATACTTTTTTGCAGTTCAAAACCATATATTTTCGCTTTCGTTTTTGTCGATAAAATAAGAGGTACTGGTGCATTACCAGTACAGAAATCAACTATTAAAGATGTACTTTCTTTCAATTCAACAAACTCTGCTAGTAAAATTGAATCAAGTGAAAATTTAAACTTATCTTCATATTGATAAATAGATAATCCTTCATAATCATATAAATCATTTTTAACTCTACTCATCTTTTAAATTTCCTAACTCAATTTTTTTTATATCATTATCAATATCAACTTTATAAATTCTGTTCAAAATATCGACAAAAACAACTTTTCCATTACCATATTTAGTATTAACTGTTTGGCCTATAAATGGCATTCCATTTTGACATCTTGCATATTCATCATTTTCATAGGCAAGACAACAAAGTAATCTTCCACAGGCACCATTTATTTTTGATGGATTTAAAGCAATATTTTGATTCTTTGCCATATTCATAGTTATAGAATCAATATGATTTAAAAACTTTGAACAACAAAGCTCACGACCACAAACACCCAAACCAGAAACTTCTCTTGCTTTATCACGAGCACCAATTTGTCTTAATTCAATTCTAGTGCGATATATTCCAGCTAATTTTTTAGCCAATTCTCTAAAATCAACGCGATCATCAGCATAGAAATTAATAAGCAATTGTTTTCTATCAAAAGTAAATGATGAGTCAACAACACGCATTTCAAGATTTAGAGAAGAAGCAAGTTTCTTGCAAGTTTCTGTTACTTCCATAGCTAAAGATTTATTTTTTAAGTACATCTCAAAATCCTCTTCTGTAGCTTTTCTAATTACAGGTTTCATTGCTTCAAAATCTAATTCTTGAGAATTTTTTATCACAACAACTTTTCCATATTGTAATCCTTTTTCTGTTTCAACAATAACATAATCAAATATATTTGTTTCTACATCATTCTTTGCAAAATAATAAATTTTCCCATCATTTTTAAAAGATATTCCATATACATCATTCATACATATTCCTCAATTCTACCGCAAAGCAAATTATAAACATTTCTATATTAACATTAGCATTAAGTTTAATCAAAGCATTATTAAATAAATCTATTAGATTTTTATTTTTAATTTTATTTAATAATAGATTAATATATTGATTATTACTTTTATGAATTAAACAATTATTAATTTCATAAATATAGTTTTCAAATAAATTAATAAGTTTTTTTCTTTCTATTTCCGGATTTCTACTTAATAAATCTTTATAAATAAAAGCTGGTTCTTTATTTTCAACAATTATATAGCGGACAATATCATCTATTAAAGTATTATTTATTTCTACTACTTTCGTATCTTCGTTATATAAAACATTAACTATTTCACATCTACTCTTAACCGTTGAAATAACTTTTTCAGAATTATCTGTAATATAAAACCCTATTATATTAGGTTCTGGTTCTTCCAAAAATTTTAAAATAGAATTAGCACTACTACTATTTAAGCAATCACAATGATTAATTATATAAATACTATATTTGGCATATATAGACTTCGTTAAAAACCTACTTTTTAAATCTAATATTTGCTGCTTTTTAATATTTAAACCATCTGGTTCTATATAGACGATATCTGGAAGATTTTTTTTATCAACCAAATTACAAATATTACAAAGAGAACAATCTGATTTATATTTACTTTCACAAAGAATGGCTTTTATAAAAATATGTAAATCTTCATGTAACTTATTAAAATCATTGGTGTTAAACAAATATGCATGTGCTAACTTATTATTTAAAAATCTATCATATAAATCTTTAAAGATTAAGTTATTAAACATAATACCACCAACAACATTATAAAATAAAATTAATAATAATTAAAGAAGCTAATCCAGGTACTCCTAAAAAAGTTAATAAACCAACTGAAAAAAAGTTAATTGGTATCACAAAATTAACACTAATAGTTATTAAATTAAGACAGTATAAAAAAAGAATTGAAAAAACCACTTTTTTAACGAAATGAAATATTTTTTTCATCTTATCACCTTTTTTTAATAGTATGAAAAAAAGAAAAATAATATGCTAAGATATTATTTTTCTATCACTTAATGCTCTATCTAAAGTTAATTCATCAAGATAATCAATTTCAGCACCCATTGGAATACCATAAGATAAACGAGAAATATTTACTTTTTTCTTTTCAAATATTTTTTTAATATATAAAGTTGTAGCTTCACCTTCTAGACTTGACTTCAAAGCAACAATAATCTCTGGATTTTCTAACTTTTCAACTCGAGAAATTAATGTTGATAGATTAATATCTTCTGGTCCAATATTATCTATTGGAGATATTAAACCATTCAAAATATGATAAGTGCCATTATAATTACCTACTTTTTCAATTGCATAAAGACTTTTATAATCTTCTAAAACACAAATTAAATTTTTATCTCTTTCAGAATCATCACAAATATTACATATTTCCTTATCTGTAATATTTCCACAAATTGGACATTTATGTAATGTTGATTTACATCCTAATATTGATTTAGAAAAACCATTTGCATCTTCATCTGACATATCTAAAAGAAAAAAAGCTAATCTTTCTGCACTTTTTTCACCAATACCTGGAAATTTTTTAAAATATTCAATTGCTTTTGCTAATACTACTGGATACATTATTATAATAACCCATTAAGTTGGCTACTATAAGCACCTAACTTATCTGATACTTCCTTATCAATTTGATTTAAACTATCATTAATAGCAATCTTAATCATATCTTCTAAAACTTCCAAATCCTCAGCATCCAATGAAGAATTTTTATTAATAGTAATTGATACCATTTCTTTTTTACCATTAAATACAACTTCTACTAATTCTGATTTTCCTGTAAATAATTTTTTATTAATTTCCTCTTTTTTATTCATAATATCTTTTTGCATTTTTTGAGCTTGTGCCATTAAAGCTTGCATATTCATAATAATTCCTCTTTCCTATTCATACTCAACTATACTAGAATCAAATAAATCCTCAGCAATAACATTAAGTTCATTATCATCACTTTCTGATTCATTATCATCTTGTATGGAAGTATCATTTTCATTTATATACTCATATATGATACCATCTTTTTTATTTTTTTTAAATACATCCATATTATAATTCCATTTTTCTTCTGTTAAACAAACAAATTTATAATTTTTATTAGTATAATTAGCAAATTCTTCACTAATAACATTAAGTTTTTTGTTTATTAAGGTACAAGTCGAATCATTCTTATCAACTAAAACAGCATATTCATCTGATGCAAGTACTATACTTGAATCTACAAAAATTGAATATAAACTTTTGTTACTTAAAGAAATTTGTTCTAAGAAACTTTCCCAAATATTAATTAAATCAGCTTTAAATTGCTTATTTGCTTTCACAAAGCAATTATTTACTCTTATTTCAATAACTTGATCTGACATAACATTTAATAATTGATCTTTATTTGCTTCTTGAATATTTTCATTTTCAGAAGCTTTTTCATCTTCAATTATTTCCCGGGAAATAATTTCATCTTCTTTTTTTTCAAAATTATTTCCCGGGAAATAATTTTGATCTGTTTTCATATACTTAATCATTGTTAGTTCAATTAATATATATGGGTTTAAATTAATATTAGCGGAATTTAAGCAATCATTTAAAGAAACTATTAATTCATAGATTAAATCAAATGAGACACTATTCTTTCCAACTTTTGATTGTAACGCTAATTCTTTCAGTTTGTTGATAATTTTTTCAATTAATACTACATAATTAATACCATTTTCTTTAAACTCATTTATTATTAAACAAACATTATTTATATCACCATTTATAAAAGAATTAATTAACCCTTCAATTTTAATAGAAGAAACAGTACCAAAATTTTGATAAACATCATCTATACTTATTTCTGATTTAGTTGAAGATAATTGATCAAGTATACTTAATGCATCTCTTAAACCACCGTTTGCAACATAAGCAATTTCTTTTAAAGCTTCGTCAGTAATAGAAATATTTTCATTTTTACAAATAAACATTAAACGATCAAATATTTTTTCTTCAGATATAGGTTTAAAATCAAATCTTTGACATCTAGATAAAATAGTAACTGGAACATTTTGAACATCAGTAGTAGCTAAAATAAATACAACATTTCCTGGTGGTTCTTCCAATGTAAGAAGTAAAGCGTTAAAAGCACTTGTTGATAACATATGAACTTCATCAATTATATAAACTTTATATTTAGAATAAGAAGGAGCTATTTTAACATTATTAATTAATTCTCGAATCTCATCAACACCGTTATTTGATGCTGCATCAATTTCAATAATATCTGGATTGTTATCATTAATACAACACGCACAATGACCACAAGGATTTCCATCTTTTAAATCAGTACAATTAATTGCCTTAGCAAATATTTTAGCTGTACTAGTTTTGCCCGTTCCACGAGGACCAGTAAATATGTAAGCATGAGCTATTTTATCTGAAGTTATTGCATTTTTTAATACTTGCATTGAATAATCTTGGCCTGAAACATCTGAAAAAGATTGTGGTCGGTACTTTCTATAAAGAACTTTATAATCCATAAAAAAAACTCCTCTTTCACTGTATAAATTATACCACAGAATAGAGTAGATTGTTATCTTTTATCTTTAAAAAAATCACTTAATATTTGCTGATATTCTTTTTTATATTCAATACTATTAATTTCCGTCATGTTGTCGATAATTTTTTTTGTTCTTTGACAATCAAGAAGATAAAAAACATGATTAATTCTTGATTCTTCAATTATTCTTTGACACATTTCACATGGTTTAAGAGATACATACATATAATATCCATCTAATCGCCAATCTTTTATCTTTTTTTCTGCTTTTTCTATTGCATTTATTTCAGCATGACCTAAAACGCTATATTTTTTTCGGCGATTATTCATACTCTGGGAAATAATATGATTATCCTTATCAGTAATAATACAAGAAACAGGAACTTCATCTTGTTGTACGTTTTTTAAAGCATTATTTATCAATTTTTTATATATTTTTTCTTTTTTCATAAGTACTCCATTAAAAAAGTGCACACAAACATTAATTATTAAAGCTGCTATCTTCCGATTCTGACTTGGTTCTAATATGTTTGTTGCACGTATTAATATTATCATTTATTATTTTATTTTTCAATTTTATTTATATAATTGTATAAAATTATTTCCCGGGAAATAATTTTAATAATGTTTCACGTGAAACATTATTATGCACATATTAAAAGATGTTTCACGTGAAACATCTTTTAATTATTCACCAGTTTTGTTTATGTCTGATAATATACTATTATTTTCTTCTATCTCATTATCATCTTTTTTATCTACCAAACTAATTGTAGAAACTTTTTGTCCTTCACGCAAATTAATTAATCTAACACCTTGTGTAACACGTCCAAGAGTTGATATTTGATCAAGTGGCATTCTTATTACCATACCAGAATCAGTAATAATTATTACATCCTGATTTTCTGAAGTTACTTCAAAATCTGCAATTGGACCATTTTTTTCAGTAATACTTAATGCTTTAACACCTTTACTACCACGCTTAGTTTCTCTAAATTCACGAACGTTTGTTTTCTTTCCGTAACCTTTTTCAGTAACAATTAAAATAGAATCTTCATCTGTAGCAATTTCTGCTCCAATACAAGTACTGTCATCTAAATCAATTCCTTTAACACCTGAAGCTGTTCTACCCATAACACGAACATTGTTTTCGTCAAATTTAACCATACGACCAGCAGATGATCCTAAAAGAACTGAATTATTTCCATTAGTCTTTAATACTTGAATCAATTCATCATTTTCTCTAAGTGTGATGGCAATCTTACCATTAGTACGAATATTATCAAACTCAGATAATATAGTTCTCTTAACAATACCATCTTTCGTAACAAATAATAAATACTTAGACTCATCTTCCTTAGAAACTTTAACAACTGACTTAATCATTTCATCCTTTTCGATTTGAAGTAAATTTACAATTGGAATACCTTTAGAAGTACGTCCAAATTCTGGAATCTCATAACCTTTAATACGATATACTTTACCTTTATTTGTAAAGAATAATACAAAATCATGTGTGGATAAATTAATCATATGTTTAACATAATCTTCCTCATTTGTGGACATTCCTTTAACTCCAACTCCACCACGATTTTGAGATTTTACTGCATCAGATACAAATCTCTTAATATATCCATTATTTGTTAAAGAAATCATAATATTTTCTTCTGGAATTAATGATTCATCTTCAATAAATTCGATTGCTGTCATGTCAATCTTTGTTCTTCTTTCATCACCGAACTTATTCTTTATTTCTGTCATTTCTTCTTTGATTATATTATATACTTTTTCATCACTAGCTAAAATTGAGCGTAATTCAGCAATTTCTTTCATCAATTCAGCAAGTTCAGATTCAATTTTATCTCTTTCTAATCCAGTTAATCTACGTAATCTCATATCTAGAATAGCTTGAGCTTGAATATCATCTAAACCAAATCTTTCAATTAATCCAGATTTCGCTTCTTGATCACTTTTAGAAGCTCTAATTAATTTAACAACTTCATCAATATTATCTAAAGCAATCTTTAATCCTTCTAAAATATGTGCTCTTTCTTCTGCTTTCTTTAAATTATATTTAGTTCTACGTATAATAATTTCTTTCTGATATTCAACGTACTTAGAAATAATATCTTTAAGGCCTAAAGTTTTCGGAACACCTTGATCTAACATCAAAAAGATAATACCAAATGTTGTTTGAAAATCTGTATGTTTAAATAATTGATTTAAAACAACTTGAGGATTTGCATCTTTTTTTAAAGTAATAGTAATTTTTATACCATTTTTTAAATCTGAATGATAATCTGAAATACCTTCAATAACTTTGTTATGCACTAATTCTGCAACCTTGTTCTTAAGATCTAAAGTATTAACACCATAAGGAACTTCATCAACTACAATATAATGTCTTCCATTTTTTTCTTCAATAGTAGCTTTACTACGTATAGTAATTGATCCTCTTCCAGTTTCATAAGCTTTCTTTATTCCTGAGTTTCCAAGAATAATTCCACCTGTAGGAAAATCTGGACCTTTAATAATTTGCATTAATTCTTCTAAAGTAATGTCTTTATTATCAATATATGCAATACAACCATCAATAACTTCACATAAATTATGTGGTGGAATATTTGTTGCCATACCAACAGCAATACCCATTGTACCATTCACTAAAATATTAGGAAATCTTGATGGTAATATAGCTGGTTCTTTTTCACTATCATCAAAATTTGGAATCATATCAACAGTTTCTTTATTAATATCTCTTAATAATTCTAAAGACATCTTTGACAATCTTGATTCAGTATAACGCATCGCTGCAGCACCATAACCTTCTATATTACCAAAGTTACCATGCCCATCAACTAACATATAACGATAACTAAAATCTTGAGCCATTCTTACCATAGCTTCATAAATACTTGAATCTCCATGAGGATGATATTTTCCCATTACATCCCCGACAATTCTTGCACTTTTTTTATGAGGTTTATCAGGAGTATATCCAGATTCATACATTGAATACATTATTCTTCTATGAACTGGCTTTAAACCATCTCTTAAATCTGGTAAAGCTCTTGCTACAATGACACTCATTGAGTAATCTAAAAATGAATCTCTAACTTCTTTTTCAATATTATTATTTTCTAATCTATCCATATCCAAATACCTCCCTAAGCATCCAAATTCTGTACATATACAGCATTTTCTTCAATAAATTGTCTTCTAGGTTCAACTTCATCACCCATTAATTTAGAGAATACTTCATCTGCAGTTCTTGTATCTTCAACTGTAATTCTTCTAAGAATACGTTTTTCAATATCCATTGTTGTTTCATTTAATTCTTCAGCATCCATTTCTCCTAAACCTTTCATACGCAGAATATCTCTCTTAGTTTCAGGTTTAAGAGTTGCTAAATATTCATCTCTTTCTTTTTCATCAAGAACATATTTAATAGTTTGTCCATGTTTTATACAATATAAAGGCGGTTGTGCAGCATAAACATGACCTGCCTCCACAATTGGTCTAAAAAATCTATAAAACAACGTAAGTAATAAAACACGAATATGAGCACCATCAACATCAGCATCTGTCATAATAATTATTTTATTATATCTTAATTTTGATAAATCAAATTCATCACCAATTCCTGTACCAAATGCAGTAATTATAGATCTAATCTCTTCATTATTTAATGCTCTATCTAATCTTGCTTTTTCAACATTCAAAATTTTACCTCTTAATGGAAGAATTGCTTGTGTCATACTATTACGTCCTTTAATAGCTGAACCACCAGCAGAATCTCCTTCGACAAGAAATATTTCACATTCAGAAGGATCTTTGCTCTTACAATCTGATAACTTACCATAGAAATTAGTTACATCTAAATCTCCTTTACGACGTGTAAGTTCTCTTGCTTTCTTTGCAGCAAGTCTTGCACGTGATGCAGTCATTGATTTTTCTAAAATAGTTCTTGCAATTTCAGGATTTTCTAATAAAAATCTTTCAAGACCATTACTAAAAACATCATCTGCTATTTTTCTAACTTCTGCATTACCTAATTTTGTTTTAGTTTGACCTTCAAATTGTGGATCTGGATGTTTACAAGAAATAATCATTGTTAAACCTTCACGAACATCTTCTCCGGTAAGTGGATCATCATTTTCTTTTAAGATTTTATTATTTTTAGCATAAGCATTAATAATTCTCGTTAAAGATCTCTTAACACCATCTTCGTGAGTTCCACCTTCATAAGTACTAATATTATTAGTAAAAGAATAAATACTTGAGTTATAGTCTTCATTATATTGAAAAGCTACTTCTATAGATATATTATTTTCATTTCCTTCAACATAAACAACATTATCATGAAGAACTTTTTTGTTTTTATTTAATTTATTAACAAATTCAATAATTCCACCATTATAGATATATTCATTTCTTTTTTCATCTTCTCTTAAATCTTTTAAAATAATACGTAATCCTTTATTTAAAAATGCTAATTCTTCTAATCTTGTAGCTAAAGTATCATAATTATATATAGTTGTTTCTTTAAATATTTCTGGATCTGGTTTAAATGTTACAGTAGTTCCAGTACGATCTTTAGAACACTCATCGATTACTTTAAGTGGCTCAACTGAATGACCACCATTTTCAAATCTTTGATAATATACTTTACCATCTTTATAGATTCTTACTTCTAACCAAGAAGATAAAGCATTAACTACAGATGCTCCAACACCATGTAACCCTCCTGAAACTTTATATCCACTACCACCAAATTTACCACCAGCATGTAATACTGTAAAAATAGTCTCGACAGTACTTAAACCTGTCTTAGTATTAATTCCAGTTGGAATACCACGACCATCATCTTTAACTGTAATAACATTGTTTTTTTCAATAATAACTTCAATATCATCACAGTATCCAGCTAATGCCTCATCTACAGCATTATCAACAATTTCCCATACTAAATGATGTAATCCCCTTTCACTAGTAGTACCGATATACATACCTGGTCTTTTTCTTACTGCTTCTAATCCTTCTAATACTTGAATATCACTATCATTATACTCATGTTGCATTTTATAAAACCTCCATTATACATCCATTTTCTATATGGATTAATTTACTTTTTTCTAATATTTTTTTATCAACTATTGATATATCTGTTGTTGTGATAAAAGTTTGAATATCATTATCTAATAAACTCAATAAATTATTAATTTTTGTATTATCTAATTCACTAAATAAATCATCTAATATAAGAATTGGACAATCTTTCTTATGTTGTTTAAATATTTCTATTTCTGCTAACTTATACGAAATAATAGCATTTTTTTGTTGTCCTTCAGATCCATAATCTTTTAAACTTTTTTCATTTTTTAAAAATACTATATCATCATGATGTATACCAATTTGTGTTTTTCCTAAAATAATATCTCTTTGTCTATTTTTTTTATATAATTCTTTTATTTGCTTTTCATCTAAAGAACTATAATTAGAAATATAATTAATTTTAAGACCATCTTCATTGGTAATTTTTTTATAAATTTCTTCAATAAAACTATTAAGTTCATTTATAAATTTTGTACGATAATTACAAATAACCATACCAATTTTTATAAGTTTATCTGTTAAAATATCTAAATAATCACCATCAGTATTTGCATTAATATTCATTGTCTTTAAATACATATTTCTCTGTTTTAAAGTTTTATTATAAGTATTTAATAACTTTAAATAATTAATATTCAATTCTGAAATATCGATATTAAGATTTTTTCTTCGAACACTAGGTGTATCTTTTATAATCCTTAAATCATCAGGATTAAATAAAATTACGTTAATTTTCGAAATATACTCACTTAATTTCACTACTTTATTATTATTTATTTTAACTTTTTTTCCTTCTGAAGAAATTACTATTTGATAATTAGTATCTACTAATTGTTTAACTGTTCCTTCAATTTTTGTCCATTCACAGTTGTTCATAATTAGCACTTTATCAACAGTTCCTCTAAATGACTTTGTTAAAGCTAAAACATAAATAGCTTCAATTAAATTAGTTTTTCCCATACCATTATTTCCATAAATTAAATTATAACTTGGGGAAAATGTTATATTCATTCTCTCATAATTTCTGAAATTTACTAAATTTAATTGTCGTATTTGCATTTTTGCCCTCTCTTAAGTCCATATAGTAAAATTATGGGTATATGAATACTCCTATACCTAAGTATAATTATATCACAAAATAACCAGTTATTCACAATTTTTTTACATTATTTTATAAAAAATCATCAATTTATTTTTTTGATGATTCTTTTCTTTTATATTTAATCTTCTTTATCATATGTATTATGTTTTTTTATTTCATTTTTTCGATTTCTAAACATAGATTCTAATTTTGTTGCTCTAAGAACTTGATTATCAAAAGAACCAAAAGATACTTTTAATAGTAAATTTTTATTATTTTTAAAATTAACTACAGAATAAATATCTTCTTTTTTATAACTATCGATATGATTTAAAGCTATCCAAGCACAATCTTTTAAACGAGGTGATGAAATAGGAAAAAAGATTATACTTTTACTTTCTTCAACAATTATTGGTACTTTATGTGTAATACCAGTTAAATTTGTTGTACCTTTTTTTCTTCCTTCATAAGAACTACCAAAATATTCGCAGCTATCTTCGATAATTTTATTTGCTTCTTTGTTAATAAGAAAACTATTATCTACTTCATAAACTTGTGTAATTTCTTCACTTATTGGTAATAGAGCTATTGTTTCTTCATTTATTTCATAATTGTCCATCTAAATCCCCCTTTCTTGCACCTCCTTATACCAAAAGAAAATGTCGATATTTATCATTATTTGTCAAATGAATTATAAATTTTATATTTTTGTCAAAAAAAAAGACATTTTAGTATGTCTTTATTGGTAAAATTAATTGAATTAATGATTCATCTTTAACAGATTTAATAACAATTGGTTTAACTTCCCCATTTAATAAGATTAAAATATCTTCATCTTTAATAGTTTTTAATGCATCTAACATATACTTAGCACTAAATGATATATCAATATTAGCATCAGCACTAGTTTCTATTGTAAGTTTTTCTTCAACTTTACCAATTTCTGACGCATAAGAATTAATAATCATACTATTATTTTTAATTTTCATCTTAACAATATTTTTATCTTTTCCTTGAGTTAATAAAGCTGCACGATCAATTGCTGATGAATATTCAGATAATTTTGAATTTACAATAATTTCAAACTCAGTTGGTATTAAATTAGAAGTATTTGGATAAGTACCATTTAATAAATTTGTTTGGAAAATAATATTTTTATATTTAAATAATACTTTATTTGTAAATATATGCATTTCAATATTACCGTCTTCACTTAATATTTTATCAAGTTCAATAATATTCTTACCAGGTATAACAATATTAACATCATTATCTACAGGTGTTTCCAATTTAATATTCTTCTTTGCTAATCGATATGAATCAGTTGCAATACATTCTAATACATCACCAACAATCTTAAAATTAATTCCAGTTAGCAATGGTCTTAATTCTTGAGTAGATATTGCAAATGATGTTTGATTAATAATTGTCTTAAATAAACTACTTTCTAATACTAAAGGATTTTTACTTTCCTCTAATTTCATACTTGGATAATCTTTTGAATCTAAACAATTTAGATCATACTGACTTGTTTCAGTAAAAATCTTTATTTTCAATCCATCCATTAATTCAAAATTAATTATATTACTAGGTAGTTTTCTTATAATATCTAATATATACTTGCTTTGGATAATTATTGATCCAGTCTGTTCAACACTTTCTATTTTTTCTTTTTCTATAAATGTTCTTATAGATAATTCTGAATCACTTGCTGTTAAATATAAACCCTCTTCAGTTAATTCAAACTTAATACCATTTAATATAGGAATAATATTTTTATTTGAAATAGCTTTGGATACATTTGATAAGTTTTCTAATATTAAATTTTTATCGATTGAAAATTTCATTTTTCATTCCTTCTTTCTTTTTATTTTAATTTTAATAATAATTATTATAGAGTTAATAATGTTGATAACTATAAAATTATCCATATATTAAAGAAAATATCATGTTTATAATTATACATTTATCAACAATTAATTAACATTATAATTTTGATTTTATCTCATTTAAAACTTCTTTTAAGTTAGCATCGGTTTTTAAATCACTTTCTATTTTATCACAAGCATGAATTACAGTTGAATGATCTCTTCCCCCAAACTCTAAGCCAATTTGTGGAAAAGATTCATCTGTTAACATTCTGCATAAATACATTGCAACTTGTCTTGGATAAGCGATATTTGCACTTCTTTTTTTACCTTTTAATACATCTACAGTAATTTTATAGTAATCTGCAACAGCTCTTTGAATATTAGATATGTCATTTAATATATAAGGATTCTTAGTTATATAATCATTTAAAGCTTCATTAACAAACTCTAATGTAATTTTTTCTGGTACAATCATTGCAGTATAAGCAACTAATCTATTAATAGCACCTTCTAAACTTCTAACATCAGTATCACAATTATTTGCAATATACTCAATTGCTTCATCTGTCATTTTATTAGCCAAATTCAAATATTTTATTTTATCTTTAAGAATTCTACATCTTAAATCAAAATCAGGTGGGAAGATATCAACAGGAAGTCCCCAAGTAAATCGGCTACGAAGTCTTTCTTCTAATTTTTTTAAATCTTCTGGTGATCTGTCGGAACTAATAATAATTTGTTTTCCTTTCATATGTAAATCATTAAAAGTATTAAAGAATTCTTGTTGAGTTTTTTCCGCCCCAACTAAAGATTGAATATCATCTATTATTAATACGTCAATATTTCTATACTTATTCTTAAAATAATTAGAATTATCAAAAGTACTTTTTCCATCTGTAGAATTAGAGATACTAATGAAATCATCTCTAAAATCATCACTAGTTGTATACAAAACTTTTAAATTAGAATTTTGACTAATAAAGTTTCCGATTGCATGCATTAAATGTGTTTTCCCAAGTCCACTTTTACCATATATAAATAAAGGATTATAAGTTTTACCTGGATTTTCTGCAACTGCAAGAGCAGCCGTTTTAGCAAATCTATTTGTATCGCCAACTACGAAATTGTCAAAATTAAGAGATGGAATAAGATTTGATTCATGAATTTCATTGTTAATAACTACATTATCAACAACATCTTCTTTTATATCTTCAATAATATCTTTATGAATTTCATCTTCAGTTACAAATTCTATATCATAATTTCTACCAGTTAAAAACTGAAATGTTTCTTCAATTAATTCGTAATAAATATTTCCTAAAGTTGACTTATGTATAAACATAGGAACGAGGATTATTATCTTATTATCGACAATTTTATGAATACTAATCGTTTTAAACCATGTATTAAAAGATACTGGATTAATTTTCTCTTTTACTATTTCGAGAAATTTTTCCCAAATATCTTTGGTATTCAAAATCCTCACCCCACAATCATACCAATAACCATATTAATTTTATCTCATCTGTTTAAATTTTGAAAGTCAATTATTTCAATTTGTAGATAATAAACAACTTATCAACAATATTAAACACAAGATAATTGCTATAATACATTAAAAAAAAAAACTTATCAACATTATCCACAAATTTTTTTAATAACATGTTAACAATTGTGTATAAAGTTATCAACATATCCACTATTATTATGTTTATAACTTTATTTCTTGACTTTTTCTTTGTTTTATTATTATAATAAGGGAGCAATTTAGATGCGGAGGTGTAATATATGAAAAGAACTTATCAACCAAATAATAGAAAAAAAGCAAAGAAACATGGTTTTTTTGCTAGAAAAGAATCTAAAATTTTAAAGTCTAGAAGAAAAAAAGGACGTAAAGTATTATGTAAGTAAACCACAATTTTGTGGTTTTTTCTCTTAAAAGGATGATGAGAATGAAAAAATGTGAAGTAGTTAAAGATAGTAGAATTTTTAATGATATTATTAAAAACGGATCTAATAAAAAAAATCATGAATTTATTTTATGTTATCAACCTAAAGAAAAAGAAACTCCTAATTTTGGTATAGCAGTTGGTACGAAAATAGGAAAAGCTTTTCAAAGAAATAAATATAAAAGACAAATAAGATCAATTATTGATCATAATAAAAAAATATTTCCAAAACATAATGATTATATTATAATAATGAAGAAGGCTTGTTCTTTATTAAATTATTCAGAAATGGAGAATAGCTTAAAAAGCCTTATAGAAAAGGTGAAATAATGAAAAAAATTAAAATATTAATACTATGTATGTTTCTATTATGTAGTACTGGTTGTACAGAATATATGAAAGATGGTAAAGAAAATGTTCAATATAAAGAAACAGGTCAAAATTTAACAGCTAACATATTATGTAAGCCAAAAGAAAATGAAGATGAAGATAGTTTATATCAACTTTATTTAGAACATGATGATTTATTGAAAACAAAAATAGAAGATTTAGAAGATTGTGAAGATTTTACTCCAAACTCTTTAAAATATGAAGGTCTATGGGATTCATTCTTAATTAAACCACTTGCTTGGGTAATTTTAAAGGTTGGATATTTAGTAAAAAATATGGGTATAGCAGTAATGTTAGTCGGATTAGCAATCAGATTAATTTTACTTCCTATATCTTATAAGAGTTCTCTACAATCTGAAAATATGAAAAAAGCTCAACCAGAAATAAATAAGATTGAAAAAAAATATAAAAATAAAACAGATAATGAATCATTAATGGCTAAAAGTCAAGAAACAATGTTAGTTTATAAGAAATACAATATCAATCCAGTTTCTGGATGCTTACTTGCTTTTATTCAATTACCATTATTTTTAGGTTTCTTAGAAGCAATTAATAGAGTACCTGCAATATTTGAAGGAAGTATTCTAGGTATGAACTTAGGAATGACTCCATTAGTAGGATTCTCTCATCATAATTATATTTATATAGCATTAATTGCATTAATTATTTTAAGTACATATTTCTCATTTAAGATTTCAATGAGTGCCAATGCATCAACTGGTGGAGAAGCAGAAAAACAAATGCAATTTATGTTTAAGTTTATGATTATTATGATTTCTGTTGCATCATTAACATTACCGACAGCAATTGCTTTATATTGGATAGTTACTAACGGATTTGCAGTAATTCAAACTTTAATAATAAGAAAACTAAACGAAAAGAGGAAGTAATATGGAAGTAAGAACTTACGAAGGAAAGAATAAAGAGGAAGTACTAAAAAATATTTTTGAAGAACTAAATTGTAGTGAAAAAGATATTCTCTATAAAGTCGAAGAAAAAAAAGGTGGATTATTTAAGTCTTCATCTGTAAAAATAAAAGTAATGACTCAAGAAGATATAGCAAATTATTTAAAAGAATATCTAAACGAATTATTAAAAAATATGAATATTGAATGTTCTTTTGAATCAAAAATAAGAGATGAACAAATAACTATCAAAATGTTTTCGAATAAGAATTCAATTTTAATAGGAAAAAATGGTCAAACTCTAAAAGCATTACAAACTATCCTACGTCAAGTAATATATAAAGAATTAGATGTTTATCCATATATCATTTTAGATGTTGAAGATTATAAAGAAAAAAAAGATAAGAATTTAGAAAGACTAGCTCATCGTATAGCCAAAGAAGTTCGTCAAACAGGTGTTGAAGTTGCTATGGAAAATATGAACTCATATGAAAGAAGAATAGTTCATAATGCATTATCTAAATATGAAGATATATCTACAAATAGTGAAGGAGAAGAACCTAATCGTCATATTATTGTAAAACTAAAAAAATAGTTTCTATTAAGAAACTTTTTTTATTAACTAAAAACAATAAATGTATGCTATAATACCGGCGGGAAGTGATTATATGGATGATACAATTTGTGCTATTGCAACATCATCTGGAGTAGGTGCAATATCTATAATTAGAGTAAGTGGGGAAGAATCTATTAATATAGTAAACAAAATATTTAAGGGTAAAGATTTAAAAAAAGTAGCAACGCACACAATTAATTATGGACATATTGTTGAAAAAGATAATATTATAGATGAAGTATTAGTATCTGTTATGAAAGCTCCTAAGACTTTTACAACTGAAGATGTTGTTGAAATTAATTGTCATGGCGGAATAGCTACTACTAAAAAAGTATTAGAACTTCTTCTAACAAATGGATGCCGTCTAGCTGAAAGAGGAGAATTTACTAAAAGAGCATATTTAAATGGAAGAATAGATTCTAATCAAGCTGAAGCAGTAATGGATTTAATAGATTCAAAAACTGAGATTCAAAGAAAGTTAGCTATAAATAGTTTAGAAGGAAAAGTATCTGAATTAATTAATAATCTTCGTAATGAAATGATTCAGATAATAGCCAATATTAATGTAAATATGGATTATCCTGAATATGATGATGTTGAAGAAATTACAAATGAAATAATGTTACCAAAAATCAAATCACTTAGAGAAAAAATAGAAAAAATTTTAAAAGAGAGTAATAATGGTTGTATTATTAAAAATGGAATTAATACTGCTATTATAGGTAAACCGAATGTTGGAAAAAGTAGCTTACTTAATGCTTTAATAAATGAAGAAAAAGCCATAGTAACTGATATTGCTGGAACAACTAGAGATATAGTTGAAGGTTCAATCAATATAAATGGTATACCATTAAATATTATAGATACTGCTGGTATTAGAGAAACAGAAGATGTTATTGAGAGCATTGGCGTAAAAAAAAGTCTTTCTATTATGGAAAATGCTGATTTAGTATTATTTATTTTAAATAATAATGAAGAAATAGATGATGAAATAATTAAATTATATTCTAAAGTTCAAGATAAAAAAAATATCATTATTGTTAATAAACTAGATTTAGAAACAAAAATAGATTATTCCAAATTACCTGTTGATAAAAAACAAGTTGTTAACATGAGTATTAAAAATAAAATAGGAATTGAAGAATTAAAACAAAAAATAATTGACTTATATGATTTAGAAGGTCTTGAAAATAATTCTTTAATATTTTTGACTAATGCAAGAAATATCGGTATTTTAAAGACTTGTCTTGAAAAAGTTAACGATGTTGAAGAATCAATAAATAATAATATTCCTATTGATATGATTGAAATAGATATTAAAGCAATATGGGAAGAATTAGGAAGAATTAATGGAACTACATATGAAGAAGAACTATTAGATGAAATGTTTAAAAGATTCTGTCTAGGAAAATAAAAAATATAATTAAATGAAAGAAGTTAAAAATATGGAAAACTATGACATTATAGTAGTAGGTGGAGGTCATGCTGGTTGTGAAGCTGCCTATTCATCTGCTAAAAAGAAATATAAAACATTATTAATAACAAGTAATTATAAAAATATTGCTGATATGCCTTGTAATCCTCATATTGGTGGAAGTGCCAAAGGTATAGTTGTTCGAGAAATAGATGCTCTTGGAGGAATAATGGGAAAAGTAGCAGATAAAACCCATTTACAAATTAAAATGCTTAATTTTGCCAAAGGTCCCGCTGTTCAATCTCTTCGTGCCCAAGGAGATAAGATTGCTTATCCAAAGGAAATGCTTAATTACTTAAAACAAGAAAAAACTTTGACCATTCAAGAAGGTATGGTAGAAGATTTAATAATAGAAGACAATAAAGTGAAAGGTATAATTCTTGAAGATGGTACAAAAATAAAATCTAGTATAGTTATTTTAACAACAGGTACTTATTTAAAAGCTGATATTTTAGTAGGAAATACTCGTACAAGAAAAGGACCACATGGGGAAAGACCATCTAATTATTTAAGTGATAAATTACAAGAATATGGATTTAAAATCATAAGATTAAAAACAGGAACCCCACAAAGAATTGAAAGAAGTTCTATAGATTTTTCTAAGTTAAAAGAAGAACCAGGTGATAAAGTCTTCAGATCTTTCAGTTTTGATTTAGAACCATCATATAAAATTGAAGAGCAAGAATCTTGTTATTTAACTTATACAACAGAAAAAACTCACGAAATAATTAAGGCAAACTTAAATAAATCCAGTATGTATGGAGCTTTAGATGATATAAAAGGAGTAGGACCAAGATACTGTCCTTCAATTGAAGATAAAGTAGTTAGATTTTCTGATAAAGAAAAACATCAACTATTTGTTGAACCAGAAAGTAGATACTATGATGATATATATTTACAAGGTTTCTCAACATCTATGCCCCCATTAGTTCAAGAAGAAATGGTTCATAGTTTACCCGGATTTGAAAATGCTAAAATCTTAAAATATGGATACGCAATTGAATATGATGCAATTTATCCAACACAGTTAAATGCCAGTCTTGAAACAAAAATAATAGAAAATTTATTCACAGCTGGTCAAATAAATGGAACAAGTGGTTATGAAGAAGCTGCTTGTCAAGGATTAATAGCAGGTATTAATGCAACTTTAAAACTAGAAGGCAAGAAACCATTAATATTAAAAAGAAATGATGCTTATATTGGAGTTTTAATAGATGATTTAATAACAAAAGGTATAAGAGATCCATATCGTTTATTAACTAGTAGAGCAGAATATCGTTTATTATTAAGACATGATAATGCTGATTTAAGATTAAGAAAATATGGTTATGAAGTAGGATTAATTAATAAAGAACAATACCAGAAATTAATTGATAAAGAAGAAAAAATTGAATCTTTAAAAAAATTTATGAAAGATACAAAATTAAAAGTTAATGATAAAGTAAAAGAAACATTTAATAAAAATTCTATTCCAATACCAAATGGTTCACTAAGTTTAGAATTATTAATTAAAAGACCAGGAATAACAATGGGGATTCTATCTTCATTAATAGAAATACCATATGAAAATGAAGTAAAAGACCAAGTCGAAATTCAACTTAAATATGAAGGATACATTAAAAAAGCATATATTGAAGCAGAGAAAATGCTAAAACTGGAGAAAAAACAAATCCCTGAAAATATTGATTATGATAAAATAAAAAATATTGCATCAGAAGCAAGACAAAAACTAAAAGAAGTACGACCAAGAACAATAGCTCAAGCAATAAGAATTAGTGGTGTCAATCCAGCTGATATATCTATTTTATCTGTTTATTTAAAGAAAGAATATGGTAAAAATGAATAAAAATGAATTTATAAATGCTTTAAAAAAGATTAATATTAATATAACTATAGAACAATTAAATCAATTAGAAATATATTGTGATTATTTAATAACTAAAAATAAAGAATATAACTTAACAGCTATTAAGGAACCAGAATCAGTTTATTTAAAACATTTTTACGATTGTATTACTATTTTAGATACAATGTCTCTAGATCAATCTACAAAAATACTAGATATTGGGACAGGAGCAGGATTTCCAGGTATGATAATAAAAATAATTTACCCTGAAATTAAATTAACTTTATTAGATGCCAATAATAAAAAAATTACTTTTTTAAAAGAATTAGCATCAAAATTAAATCTAAAAGATATAAATTTTATTCATGCTAGAAGTGAAGATTATTATCATCAAGTAAAAGATTCTTTTGATTATGTTGTTTCTCGCGCAGTAGCTTCCTTACCAATATTAGTAGAATTGTGTCTGCCTTTTGTTAAAATTGGAGGATGCTTTATTGCTATGAAAGCTCAAGCCACTGAAGAATTAGAAGAAAGTGCATATGCAATAAAAATATTAGGTGGAGAAGTAGAAAATATAAAAAAATTTAATTTACCAATCGAAAATAGTGAAAGAACAATTATAAAAATTAGAAAAAATACTAAAACTCCAGAAAAATATCCGCGTTCTTATAGCAAAATAGTAAAATATCCATTGAAAAAAATGACAGAATAAGGTATATTAATAGAAGAATAAGATTGGGGCTGATAGAATGAATCTAGAAAATGAAGTATTACAAATAAATTTAGATGACATTATTCCAAATAGATTTCAACCAAGAATTGCTTTTGATGAAACAGGGTTGAAAGAACTTGCGGATTCAATAAAGGAACATGGAATTATTCAGCCTTTAGTATTAAGAAAACTAGGAAATAAATATGAGATAATAGCAGGAGAAAGAAGATATAAAGCTGCAACATTAGCGGGATTAGTAACAGTTCCAGCTATTATTTCTAATATAGATGATAATAAAAGTGCGGAAGTTGCATTAGTAGAGAATATTCAAAGAAGAGATTTAACACCTATAGAAGAAGCAAAATCTTATAAGAGTTTATTAGACAAAGGATATTTGACACAAGAACAATTAGCGAAAAGAATGGGGATATCTCAATCTGCTGTAGCTAATAAATTACGTCTTTTAAATTTGGATGATGAAGTACAACAAGCATTACTATCTGAAAAAATAAGTGAAAGACATGCTAGAGCTTTGTTACAAATAACTGATAAAATGAAACAAAGAGAATGGTTAAATAGAGTTATTAATGAAAGATTAACTGTTCGTCAATTAGATCAAGAAATAAAGAAAACATTAGAAGATAATGGATCAGATGGAGATATTCCTTTAGTATCATTAACACCAACTATTGAAGATATTAAGAATACAGCACAAGATATTCAACCAATAAAACCAACATTTGATTTTATGAATTCATCACCTAGTAAAGAAACTGAATTATTAAAAGAAGAATCAATAGTTAGTATTCCTCCATCAACAGAAGGAAAATTCTTTAATTTTAGTAATGTAGAACCACTTATGGAAAGTAAAGAAGAAAGTAAAAATATTTTTAATCCAAATAAAGATATTGAAGTTATTGATATGCCTCAATTAAATAATAATCTTGAAGAAGAAATAAAATTACCAGAAATAAAAGAAGAAACTTTAAACGATACAATCTCTTCAGATATTAATTTAAGTTCAAATAATAAATTCTTTACTCCATTCATGGATGAAACATCAAAAATGTCAGAAATATTAACACCAAAAGAAGAAATTATAATAGATCCAATGGATAGTGTTCAATTTTTAGACTCTTTTGTTGAAGAACAACCAGAAAAAATTAAAGTTGAAGAACAAAATATTGAAGAAAGCAATTCAAATGTAACCATAGCTATTTCCGAAACAAGAGAACTAGTAGAAAAACTTAAAAATAAAGGTTTCAAAGTTAATTTAGATGAAATAGATTTAACAAATCAATATAAAATAACAATAACAATAGATAAATAATACACTGTATTTTAGCAAATTAAAAGAAACTATCACTCTATAGTTTCTTCTTTTTGTTCAGAACTAACAAAATTACTAACTCCTTCACTTCCTTTTATATAATAAAAAAT
>JBJEDY010000037.1:0-11177 GCA_051872535.1 Bacilli bacterium
ACGACCTTACTTTACATTTTCTACTGGTATTGTACCCCCCCCGGGTCTTTGTCAAGTGACTTTTTTTTAACGAATAAGGCGAATTAATTATTTATAATGAAGTGATTTTTATATAGAAATATAATAAAAATTGTGTTATCATTTATACAATAGGAAAAGAGGAAATTTAAATGAAAGAAAAACTAGCTAGTTTAAAGACAAAATGGTCAGATTTACCACAAGAAAAGAAAAAAACAATAATTATAATTGGAGCTCTATTACTTATTACTATTATTATACTTATATCTTTCTTAATAACAAATAGTAATAAAAATAAATACGAAAGTTACTATGACTCAGTTGAAAAAGATGTTGTAGAAAACGTTAAATACTTAAAAGCTCAATATATAAACGATTATTTAGGTACTGATTTAGTATTTAAAGAAAAGAAATTTGAAACTAAAAAGATGAGTGATTATGAAGTATTATCTTATGTTATTAATTACTTCTATTTAAATAATATTACTGATGAAATTGATGATGAAACAATTACCAGTTTAGAAAGTGATTTAAAAGATAATGAAGCTTATATACTATATAAAGGTCAAACTATAAGAGATTATGCTAAAAAATTATTAAATATCAATTTTAAAAATGCAAGTACTGAAGCTTCTGAAAATGAAATATACAATTTTAAATATATAAGTGATAAAGACATTTATATTATTACACCATCAAATAATTATGAAAAATATTCAGAAATAATTGAAAGTACAGATAAAACAGTTAATGTAATAGCTATTGATTCTGTATCAACTAGTAAAACCATCAAAACTACAATCGCCGTAGCTTATACTATGTTTGTTAAAGAAGATAATAATATTGTCATAAAATATTATAAAGATAGTGATTTAAAAGAATTAGTATTCGAAATAAATGCTGCTGATTTGTATATTTTAAATGAAAATAATGAACTAGTTGATAATCCTGATGTTGACAAAATTGAAAATCACGAAAAAGACTTTAATAAGTATATTGTAACATCAACTAAAAATGGTGAAGATTTTGCAATAACAAGTATTCAAAAGAAATAAAATTGATAATAGAGATTAATCTATATCAATTTTTTTTGCAAATGAAAACCTAGTTAAATACTAAACTAGGTTTTCATTTTTTTAAAATAAACTCAATTGACTAGTTTCTGGTAAGTTTTCCAAACAACCTAATTCTTTTAATTTTTCCATTGAGGAACCATTTACTTTTCCCCTTACTCTTAAATCTTCTTGAGAAATAAATGGTCCACCACTACGAGCTTTAACAATTGCATCAGCAACATTATCTCCTAGACCATCTAGGGCTCTAAATGGAATGATTAAACCTTTTTCATCTTCGGTAATAATAAACTTTTTACCATCACTCTTATCAACATCAATATTTTTAAAGTAGAATCCTCTACAAACCATTTCTAAACAAATGCATAATGTTTCACGAGTATCAATTTCTTTGTTAGAAGCACTATTTCCTTTTGCATCAATTTCATCAATTTTCGCCCTAATTGCATCTTCACCTTTAATCATAGAAATTATGTCAAATTGATCACGACGAATAGATAAATATGCACAATAATATAATATTGGATAATGAACTTTAAACCAGGCAATTCTAAATGCAGATGTAACATAAGCTGTTGCATGAGCTTTTGGAAACATATACTTTATCTTACGGCAAGAATCAATATACCAATCAGGAATATTATATTCTTTCATTAAACTAGCAAACTCAGCCCAACCAGCTGGATCTTTACTAGGTTTTCCTTTACGAACAAACTCCATAATTTTAAATGCTTTTGCCGGTGGTAATCCCCATTGAATTAAATTAACCATAATATCATCACGACAGCCAATGACATTTTTAAATGGTACTTGAATAACACCATTTTCATCAGGTGTACATAAATCTCTAGCATTACCTAACCATACATCTGTGCCATGTGATAAACCAGATATTTTAATAAGTTCAGCAAATGTAGTTGGTTTAGTTTCTTCAAGCATTCCAAGTAAAAATGATGTACCAAATTCTGGAACTCCCAAAGTACCTGTAGGACAATACTTACGACCATCTTTATCAGTAAGACCTCTTAATCGATATCTATCTACTCCCAATATTTCTGGACCAGTAAAAATCTTCATTGTATCTAAATCCCCTAAATCAATTGCTGTTACATCAAATGGCTTTCCATTAGTTATATGTTTTACAGCTAACTCTTGTAGCATACGAAGTACAGTTGGGTCATCGTGTCCAAGTATATCAAGTTTTAATAAATCGGCATCAATAGCATGGTAGTCAAAATGTGTTGTACGCCATGCAGCTGTTGGATCATCAGCTGGATATTGAAATGGTGTAAAATCCCATATATCTTTATATCCCGGAACAACAACTATTCCACCTGGATGCTGACCAGTTGTTCTTTTAACTCCTGTACAACCGACAGAAACTCTTTCTATTTCCGGAATTCTTACAAAAGACTTTAATGTTCCCTTCTTCTTAAGTTCATCTTTTGACGCAATAGACATTTTATAACTATCTGCTTCAATTTTTAATATCTCATATAAACTTTCTTCATAGAAACCTTGAACATAACCAAAAGCAGTTTTATCAGCTACAGTACCAATTGTACCAGCACGATATACATTATCAGTACCAAATAATACTTTTGTATATTCATGAGCTGAAGCTTGATTATCGCCTGAGAAATTCAAATCGATATCAGGAACTTTTTCTCCTGCAAATCCTAAGAAAGTAGCAAAAGGCATATCATTACCTTGGTGTATCATTATCTGACCACATTTTGGACATTTCTTTTCAGGCAAATCAAATCCAGAAGGATAATTTTCAGCATAACTTACACCATTATCATCATTAAATTCACTATGTTGACAACCTGGGCAATAATAATGAGCAGGCAAACCATTACATTCCGTAATTCCCATCATACTCGCAACAAATGAAGATCCTACAGAACCACGAGATCCAACTAAATATCCGTCATCATTAGAGTGTTTAACTAACTTTTGAGCAATTAAATAAATAACATCGAATCCCCCACCAATAATACCTGTTAATTCAGATTTAGCTTTTTCTATCGCTTCTTCTTCGCTCATTTCTTTTTCACTATTTCGCATAACTTGTTCTTTTTTTAGTTTTACTACTCCATCATATCCACTCATAATTACGTCATGTAAATAAGGAATAAACATTTCTTCTCTTTCTTCATCACTTTTATCTGGATACTCTAAAGCTAACTTTTCTTTAACTAAATCATTAATTTTATCACCATAGAATTCTTGGGCAATACGTTCTTCAATGTTAGCAGGAAGAGGATCACCATACATACTATGAGCTTTATCAAATACTAAATCACGACAAGTTTCTTGAGAATGCTCAATAATTGGTGAGAATGGTTTATCTGGATATATTACAACTTCTATTTCATCTAACATATCTATAATCTTATTTGGATTTGTTACTACTATTTCTTTTATCAAATCTTTATCTTCTAAAAACGCAAACTCATCCATCATTTCTTCTGTTGTTCTAAAGAATTGGTTTGGAATATGACCATTAGTAGCTGCTTCCGAATCATTATAATACCCCTTTAATGTATAAACATCATCTTTGCAAGTAATAATCTCCGCACTAGCTAGGTTTCTTAAAGATTTCATTATGGCATCCATTTTTGCATGATCACCATTTTTATCTTTAAAACTATCTTCTAATGGCTCGTTTTTACTTGATACATAAATATTTGCAATATTAATTGCTGTAATTGCTATTTTCTTAACTTTAGTTAAAATATAAATGTATTTTAAAACTTTAATATCAACATTATTTAATAAAATACCTTTTTCTTTACATACTTCAATTACTCTTTTAATATTATCTTCATTTGTACATAATTTCTTATTTCCAGATAGATAACGCGCAAGAGGATGTCTTCCTTTACCAGGAACATTTTGATTAACAATAATTTCCCTATATAAACGATCTTCTTTATTAATATTATGAACATCTCCAGTTGCAACTATTAATTTACCAGCTTTTTTTGCACAATTAATGATTCTTTTAATACATTTATATATACCATCTAAATTATTTATATCATGCCTACGTAATAAATGCGAATAATTCTCTGGTGGTTGAACTTCAATATAATCATAGAATTTCATAGCATCAATTAAATCTTCTTCGCTTCTAGTTTCCGCTAAATAAAAGATTTCCCCATTTAAACAAGCACTTCCCACTAGAATTCCACTACGATTCTCTTCAATTAATTTTCTTGGAATACGAGCATTTCTTTGTAAGAAATTAGTATTAGCATAACTAATAATTTTAAATAAATTCTTTAATCCTTCGGCATTCTTTGCAATAAATGTCACATGTTTACCATTATCAAACATGTTGGCTATATGTTCTGTAAAAGTCTTACCAGGAATATTTTCATACATTTGTAAATTATCTTCATAACAGCAAGGAAACTTAAAACGATAATCCATTATACCAAAATCTTTAAATGGATATCCTAAATCATCACTAACTTCTTCCTCATCTGGTTTAAAGATATAGTTTTTATAAGAGATTAAATCACCAATATGTTCTAACTTCTTTGAATCATTTTTAAATGATATCTTCTCTAATAATCCTAAATTATTTAAATCACTAATTTTTTCAATTCCTTTAATTTGACTTAACATCTTATTAAAAATATAACCAGTATTTTCAGAATCGACATCAGCACCATGGTGTTGACCAACATAAACAACTAAGTTAATTATCTTTTCACCAAAATCGTCACTATATTTAATTTCAATATTATTTTCTGCTGGATGTAATTTTACTACTGGTTCAAAATCAATCAGATTAATTCCATTAGTTTCAATATCAATTTTAATAGATTCAGTTTTTGATGCTTTATGAATTGTATTAATTTTATAAATATTACGATATTTTCTTACTCTGTCATTTGTTGCTAAATCTATATCATAATATTCTTCTTTTTCTATTATTAAAACATCTTCACCATCTACTAAAATACTTTTAAATTTTTCACCACTTTCTGGTTCTATTAATCTAGTTGTTTCTCTACTTACATTTTCTGTATCTTCATCATCTTCTAAAGCTTCACCGGTATCAATACCATAAAACTTACCTAAAGCTTTTAAACTATGTTTCTTTAAGTCACGATTAATAACTCTTGATAACATTAAAGTATCTATTATTGGATTTTCTAATTTACCCAAACTATACTTATAATAAGCCATATCTAACATATTTTTATCAAATCGAGCATTATGAGCTACAAGAGGTAAATCCCCTATCCAGTCTTTAAATCTCTTTGTAACATTTTCTTCATTATCAGCATTTTTTACATCATCATCAGAAATATCTGTAACTAAAGTAATTGCTTCATCAATATGATGACCAGGATTAATTAATTCATCAAAACGATCTACTACTTCCCCATTATGTAATTTAACAGCACCAATTTCTATCATCGAGTCTCCAAGTCCTGGATTAAATCCTGTTGTTTCTGTATCGAATACAACAAAAGTATTATTTAATATCTCTTCATCATTTGGATTAAAACAAACATTCAAGAAGGATTCACACATTTCAAGTTCTGCACCATATCCTGCTTTAAATAATTGTAAGTTATCCTTTTCTTCCAGAGCTTCATTTAGCATTTTTTCTAACTCTTTTATACCCTCTGGATTTTCAGAATCTTTGATTTCTTCTATACTCTTTTTAATATCATCTATCTTAGCTTGAGCTTTTTTCTTTAAACCTTTATTATATGACGTTACTTCTGAGAAAACATGCGGAAAAGACTGACAACAATCATGATCAGTAATAGCAATTCCTTTATGTCCCCACTCCATTGCTTGTTTAACAAGTTTTACTTCATCACATACTCCATCCATCTGACTCATCATAGTATGAGCATGTAATTCAACACGTTTTTCTAAAGATTTATCGACTCTTTTAAAATTAGGAACATTTTCCAATTTTTCATAACTACGAATATTTAATACTAAATCATTAGCATATGTATCCTCTCTAACCTGCCCTTTAAAAGTAAACCATTCTCCATTTTTTAAAACTTTTCCTTTATCTTGAAAATCACTTTCATCTTTAGCAAAACACTTTGCTAGAATACTCGAAGTATTATCACTTATCTTTAAAGATACCAAATACAAATCTCTTCCATCTTTAGTCTTTAATTGATTAAATTCTGCTCCAAATATATAAGCTTCTACTGTAACATTGTTTTCTTCTCGATCAAGACTATCTATTGTTACTAATCCACCTCTTGCATAATCAACTTTCTTTTTCGGAGTCCAGCTATCTTTACGATTACTCTCTTCTGGAACTTCATAGAACTCAATATTATCAACAACTCGCTCACGATCTGCTTGAATTTCTTCTTGAATCTTTTTTTCATTATCATGATTAATTGCTGTTATAATATTCATTTCATAAAAACCTAAATCAACCAATCCTTTTACTAAATTAGGTATTTCTTCTTTTAACATATCATATTCTTCACTGCGACTATCAAGTTCAATAACAATATCTTCATCAGTAATGGAAATATTTTTATTTTCTAAAGATACTAAAGAAGGACGAATAGTAATTAATTCACCTAATAAGAACTTAAAGGCATTTAATATATCTTCATCATTTATATTTTCATAATCAAATTTAATTACACATTTCTTTTCACCATTAATACCATTTTTGGCACATTCCAATAACTTTAAGGCAGCTAGAGGATTTATTGGTTCTTCACTAGATATATAAACTGTAAACACTTCATCATTACGATTTATACATACTTTGGAAATAATTGCATTATCAAAAGAACCATCATCTGTATAATTAATACTAGTAAAAAACTTCTCCTTCTTGTTCATAAGCTACCTCCTATAATTTTTCTATATTTGTTATTACGATTTGGTATTTATCCATTCTTCTTGTAACTTGACCAGTAATTTTATATAATGATTTCTTTTCAAGATAATTTAATAAATTATTCTTTTTCGGAAAAATTACATAATCTCCACTACCAGTTTCATCTGATGCATTTATAAAAGCCATCTCTTCGCCCTTTTTAGTCTTAATTTTTTTCACACTATCTATTATAACAACAGTTTTGACATATTTATCAAAAAATTGCTTCATTTTATCTAATTTCATTATATCTTTATCAACATATTTACTAGACGGATGATTAGTAACATAAAAACCAAAGACTTCTAATTCTTGACTCATTAATGTCATATCATCATATTCTTCCTTAATTTCTAACTCTGGTTTCATTACCAAAGACTCATCTAAATCAGTTCTTAATTCAGCATAAGTAATTGCATTATCTATATTAGCATACATTGTATGATGACTTATTTTAAAAGAATTAAATACACCAGCATCTATTAAACATTCTAAAGTTTTACGATTAACACTTTTTCCATAAGTACGCGATACAAAATCGTAAAAATCAATATATTCCCCATTTTTATTTCTTTCTAGAACAATATATTCACAAGCACTACTACCAACATTTTTTATCACTGTAAATGGTAATAATAAATTATTACTGTTAACTAAATATTCATTTTGACTTTTATTAATATCAGGTCTAAAAATTTTTACACCTTTTTTCTTTGCTTCAACAATATATTCTTTTGTTTTTACTTCTGAACCAATACTCATATTTAATAAATTAGCAATAAAATAAGCTGGATAATGACTCTTTAAGTATGCCATTTGATATGCTATTATAGCGTAAGCTACAGAGTGTGATTTATTAAATCCATAGTTAGCAAACTTTACAATTAAATCATAAACGTTAGCAGCTTTTTCCTCTGTATAACCATTTTTAACTGACCTTGTTATAAAAATATCTCTTTCTTGTTCCATAACACTTGCTTTTTTCTTACTCATCGCTCTTCTAATATTATCTGCTTCAGCAAAAGAATATCCACCCATTAGAACTAAAACCTGCATTATTTGTTCTTGATAAATCATAATACCATAAGTATCTTTTAAAATACTTTCTAACTCTGGTACTGGATAAGTAACTTTCTCTCTTCCTTCTTTACGAGCAATAAATGTATCAATATTATCCATTGGTCCTGGTCGATATAAAGCAAGGGCTGATGTTATTGAAGAAAATTCAGAAACTTTTAATTTTCTTAAAAAATTCATCATTCCTGTACTTTCAAATTGAAATATTCCTATTGTATCAACATTATAAAAAAGTTTTAGTGTTAGTTCATCATCTAATGGAATATTATTTATATCAATTACTTCCCCAGTATTTTCTTTAATAAGTTCCAATACTTTTTTAATAATAGTTAAATTTTTTAGGGCAAGAAAATCCATTTTAAGCAATCCTAAGCTTTCCAAATAATCAGCTGTTATTCCTGTTTGTAAATCCCCATCATTATAACTAATTGGAATAACATCATCTAAAGGAACAGAAGATATAACTACTCCTGCAGCATGTGTACTTGTTTGTCTTTTCAAACCTTCTAACTTTAAACTAATTCGATATATTTCTTGTAATTCTGTACTACGACTTATCAAATCTTTAACACGAGTATTTTTATAATTGGTTTTTAAATTTTCTTTTGGATCAAACATCATTGTTAACTGATCAACTAAAGGACTTGTAAATTTTAAAACTCTAGCAACATCTTTAATAACTTGACGACTACTTAAATTACTAAATGTTAATATATTAGCAACTCTATTTTTCCCATACCTTCCTTTTACATAATTTATAACTTCATTTCTTTTCGTAAACTCAAAATCAATATCAATATCAGGCATTGTAATACGTTCTGGATTCAAAAATCTTTCAAACAATAAATCGTACTTAATCGGATCTATATTAGTAATTCCTAAGACGTAACTTACAAGTGATCCTGCTGCACTACCTCTTCCTGGTCCAACCAAGATATCATTTTGTTTAGCAAATTTAACATAATCATAAACAATTAAAAAGTAATCAACAAATCCCATTTTGTTAATAATATCTAATTCATATTTAAGTCTTTCTACATATTTTACAGGAATATTTCCATTTAATCTTTTACTCAAACCTTTTTTAGATAAATTTAATAAATAGTTATAAGAATCATCAATATTTTCATCAAAATGTGGAATATATCTTTTATTCGTATCAATTGTAACATTTAATTTCGATGCAACTTCCTCTGTAGTCTTAGCATCATTTTCATTAACTTGAAGAAAGTAATTCTTCTCATAATTACCATCTTCTGCATTTTCTTCTTCAATTTTATGTAAATAATCTAAATACTTTGTATCAACTACAGAAAAACATAATATTTCATTAATAAAGACTATCTTATCGGTAATTAATAAAGAATTAGTTTTTTCATATTCGCTATTATATCCAATATAAATCTCTGTAAATATTTTACTTATTTCATCATATAATTCTGAAGATGCAAAAGGAATAATTACTAAAATGCCATTATTATGTTCTTTTAAATCTAAGAATGAAATATCATTCTCAATAACTAAAGAATTAATCTTTAATAAACTTTTATATCCTTCATTATTCATTGCATATAAATAAAGATGCATATTATTGATTGTTACATCTAAACCAATAATTGGTTTAATATTATTATTAATACAATTAAAATAAAATTCAACTACACCATATAAACGATTATCCAAAATTCCACACGTAGTAATATTATGTTCTTTTAAATAATCAATTAAGTCTTTAATCTTAATTAAACTCTGTAATATTGAATTATCTGTTTTAACTCCAAGAGGTACATACATAATATCACCACCATACAAATAGATTATAACATAATAACAATCGAAATTATACGAATGTTTGTTTTTATTTACAAATATTTAAATCATTTAATTAGTGTATTATTCTACCATAAAAATCGTAATTAATAAATCATTTATCAACATAAATTGTTTGACTTTATCCATATAATATGATAAAGTCATTAAAGGACGGAATTTACGAATAGGAGGCGTACAAATGGCAAAAAAAATTACAACAAAAAAACCATTATCTGGAAATAGAAGAAGTCATGCTTTAAATGCTACAAAACATGCTCAAAAACCAAATTTACAAAAGAAAACAATAAATGGTGTAAAAGTAGTTATTAGTGCTAGAGAAGCTAGAACTATGGAAAAAGATGCAAAATAAGAAGTGAGAACTTCTCTTTTTTATTGAAAAAAAATGATATAGATGCTATATCATTTTTTAGAATTACTTAATTTTTATTAATAACCTACAGCTTTAATAGTCACGGCTATAGTTCCCGAACCCGGAGGATTATTTCGATGCCAAGCAAATGATACTGTTTGATTGCTAATAGAAGTTAAATAGGCATAACATTGTCCATTATTTGTACCTTCTAGATTTAAAGTAATAATTCCTGCAAGACCATTAGCAAAATCAAAAGTTACTGATCCTGTTCCGTTATTGCTTATTCCTTGTGTTATACTTACATTTACAGTTTTTGTTTTTGTCACTAATTGACTTGCGACAGTAGTCGTAGTTGCGGTAACTTTCCCACTTCCATTATGATATCCCGCTGGTATTGTATAACTTCCACCAGGATTTATTGTTGTACTTACTGCTCCTCTACTCGTCATTGTTCCAGTAATTTTACTTCCATTCACCCAGGCAGTTTGACCTGTTAAAATATTTGCTGCTGTTGCTGTAGCTGAAGTCTGACTTGCTAATGTATTTACTGTTATTTTTCCACTTCCGTTATGATATCCTGCTGGTATTGTGTAACTACCACCTGCATTTAATGTACTTGTTACTGCTCCCTTGTTAGCCATTGTTCCAGTAATTTTACTTCCATTCACCCAAGCTGTTTGACCTGTTAGAATATTTGCTGCTGTTGCTGTAGCTGAAGTCTGACTTGCTAATGTATTTGCTGTTATCTTTCCACTTCCGTTATGATATCCTGCTGGTATTGTATAACTACCACCTGCATTTAATGAACTTGTTACTGCTCCGTTATCTGCCATTGTTCCTGTTATTAATTCTCCATTTACTAATGCCGTTTTACCAACTAGTATATTACTTGCTGTTGCATCTCCACTATTTGCATAGGAATATAAAT
>JBJEDY010000038.1:0-2151 GCA_051872535.1 Bacilli bacterium
AGGCCTCTAGACTAACGAACCATGGTTGCGGGAGATGGATTTGAACCAACGACCTTCGGGTTATGAGCCCGACGAGCTACCAGACTGCTCCATCCCGCGATAACAAATAAATGGCGGAGGAAAAGGGATTCGAACCCCTGCGCCGTTTCCGACCTCCTGGTTTTCAAGACCAGTCCCTTCAACCAGACTTGGGTATTCCTCCAGCGACAAATTGATTATATCATATTGCTTTTTTATATGTCAACAAAAATTATAAACATTTTATATTAAAAAAGTACTTGCAAAACAAAAAATTATGAGCTATAATGAAGAAGTCTTAACAAAGACAGGTGCAAATTGCCCAAGTGGCGGAATAGGTAGACGCACAGGACTTAAAATCCTGCGAGATTCAACCCTCGTGCCGGTTCAAGTCCGGCCTTGGGCACCATTTTGAAATATACTCCATATATGGAGTTTTTATATGCATAAAAAAACAATCATTCTTTTGATTGCTTTTTTATTTCTTTTAATTTCTCAAGAATCCAAGATTCCAGATGAGCTTTTAAAGGTGCAAAACCTTTTTCATCATCTATAATAGTATCTTGATGCATATTATTACGATAATCAAGACCTTTAATTGATAACTTCAGCCTTTTCTCTTCTTCATCGATATCGATAATTTTAGCATATATCTCTTCATCAATCGATACATAATCATTTACATTTCTTACAAAACCAGGAGATATTTCTGATATATGAATAAGACCACTATATTCATTATCCACATTTAAGAAAACTCCATATTTTTCTACACCTGTAACTTGGCCCTTGATGACATCTCCAACTTTATACTCTGCCATTATTTCGCCTCACAAAGTAATTATATCATATTTTTATTTACTTGTCCTAATTTATCAGTTATAATTTGTAAAGGTGATAAATATGCCAGAAAAAGACAATAAAACAAATAACGAAATTATTGAACAAATAAAAGAAATAATTAACAGTATTCGACCATACATTAACATGGATGGTGGAGATATTGAATTTATAAGATATGAAGACAATTATGTTTTTGTAAAACTAACCGGCGCTTGTGTCGATTGTGGTTTAATTGATATGACAATAAATGATAGTCTTGCAAATACTTTACAAAGTGAGATACCAGAAATAAAAGGAGTAATAAACATTGATATTTAGTTTATTACTTTTTTTTCATTAACCAAGGTAATGTTTCTAAAGTTGTAACTTGTGATAATCTAATCATTACTTTTCTTAGCATTTCTTGATAATCATCTACTCTCTTAACAATTTCAACAATTATATCTTCTGATTTATTATTTAATAAAACATTTTCTAAAGCATCAAAATAATAACTAGGATATAGAATTCTTACAAACAGAAGATTATATTCATAAGGTGTTAAATTTTTATTAATTATCAGTTCAATATCTTCAGTTATATCTTCCTTTGCAAAGAACTTACACTTTAAATACTCTGCCATATCTCTTACTCTACTATCAAATATAAAATTAATAGGATTAAAATAATCGTTACAATAATTTGGATATTTTACCCTTAAACGGCTTAGAACCAAAACAGAATCAGTATTCCCTTTATTAATCTTATTTAAAATACTAATTGCATTTTCTGCTAATCCAATATAATAACTAAAACTAGCAATAATAGTTTTTTTATTATGGGCTAATTCTTTTACTTGATATTCCAAATAATCAACTTTATTTTTCCACATTTCTAACCAATTATTTTTATAAGGTTCAGTTATAACTAGCGAATTATTAAATCTCAATATATCTTGTAAAGAAAATTCATCATCTAAAAAATAATTTAGTTTCAATAATAAAAATCCATCACTTATATAAGAATTATTAACATTTAATATTATTTCATTAATTATAATCTGTTTTTGTTTTAATTCCTGACATATTTTTAAAATATCTTTAAATTCATTTTCTGTTCTTTCCCATTTAACTAATTGATAATATATTCCATCTAAATAAAAATAATTATCTTTATAATCTTCAACATCTAAATTGTAATATAATTTAATTTTTTCTTTCATATTAAAGAGTATGAAAAAAGCTTAAGTATTATACTGGTTCTATAATTTCTAGTGGGGAGTAATAAACTCCCTTTTAGAATTTTTAGTGG
>JBJEDY010000039.1:0-10198 GCA_051872535.1 Bacilli bacterium
CGGCATAGCCGGTAGTTTTTTTTGTTTGACCTTAATGGTCAAACATAAATAAAAATAAAACTGCATTACTATGCAGTTTTGTCTGTAGAAATTCCATATTTCTTATTGAACTTTTCAACGTTACCAGTTTTTTTATTTCTTCCTTGAACACCAGTGTAGAATGGGTGGCATTCATTACAAACTTCAACGTGGATTTCTTCTTTGATAGACTTAGTATTAAATGTTGCACCACATGCACATTTAACAACACAATCTTTCATTTCAGGATGGATTCCTTTTTTCATATTTTTATCTCCTTCCGCCATATCACTTCTGTGACATAGTAATTTCGTTGTCTTATGTATTATATCATAAGTTATTGTTTTAGCAATAACTATTTTAATTTTATATGTAAAATATTTAATATTTTGCCTACACAAAATGTAATATCATCACATTTTTTATGAGCAATAGCTTTAAATACCGCTTTACCTCCAACGGTTAGAGATGATACTGTTGCTGTAATAATAATAGTAGTTACTATAGGAGATAAATCAAAATTATTACAAATATTAATAGTTAATACCGTTGATAAACCTCCACTAACTATACCACATATATCGCCGATTACATCATTACAAATAGATGATATCTTAACTGAGTTTTTAATTAAATTTAGTGATTCCTTAGAACCAGGAATTTTTTTAGTTGCTTTAGCATGAAATGTTACCTCATTACTTGTTAAGACAGCTACCCCTATCATATCAAAGATTATTCCAATAGCAATTACGATAATTAAAATAATAAATAGTGCTATATTATTAAAGTTATTTGTTATGACTGATGTTACACATGTAAATAGTGCAGACAGAAAAAAAGTCAATAAAAAAACTTTATATAGCCAGTTGTCGTTTTTCATATAACCCTCTTATATAAAGATTTTTAAAAATTGTATGGTATATCATAAATTAATTTTACGGCTTTGGTCGAGTTGAATTTCTCTATTACAGACCTTTAGTTACCTGCCGGCGATTTCTCTTTAACTATAATAATTAGTTGTTACCAATTCTAATTACTCGATTACCACTTAGTCCGTACCTCAATCTTTATAATATGGACACTCTAGAGGTTTTCCCAAACACAAAGAAACTATTGTTATTCGCTTTTGCAATTATGTTTTCAAATAAGTCCTTCCTGATCTTAGAAGGCTTGTTTTCCTTTATCCCACATAATCACTCACGACATGCGCTTTTTTTACCATAAGTGACGCAACAAAAGGATTTAGGTTATATGCCATTATAACTTTCCTAATGTTTTAAATCATATATTCACCCCGACCTGGGCGGAAGAAGCAAATATACAAAGTGTCAGTAGCACAATTAGTAGATTTTTAGCCCTACCTTCGAATAGCGTTTGTGACTAGAATAATGCACCACACATCGGTAATTATACTATATAATGGTTAAAATGTCAAAAATGGCATGTTTTTTGATAGTGTTTCCAAAGTGGGGAGATTTGTAAAGAAATACTTTTAATTGCAATAAAAAAGGTTAAAACCTAAAAAATGCTTTATAATTTAATTGTTCAAATACAAACTAGAAAGCAGGTTTTAACCATATGAAAATTATACCATTAATTAACGAAATTACTAATACTTTTAACAAAATTTTTAAAAATAATCTTAATCTACTAAACTTAGAAAGTAAAATTCGCCATTTGGTGATACTTTTACTTTAAAATTATATGAATCTTTTTTAAACTACTTCGATGAAAGTTTAAAAAAATCTAAGCAAAGAAAAAAAGACTAAAAATAGATTTAGTCTTCTTCTATTATTTCTATATCTGCTCCTACATCTTGAAGTTTAGCAACGATATTTTCGTATCCTCTTAATATATGTTCAATACTGCTTATAGTAGTAGTTCCTTTAGCAATTAATCCTGCAATTACCATTGCTGCTCCTGCTCTTAAATCTGTTGCTTCAACTTCTTCACCATGTAAAGATGTAGGTCCATTTATAGTTGCGATTTTATTTTCTTTAACTTCTATATCTGCTCCCATTTTTTTTAGATAAGGAACATGTTTCATTCGTTGCTCATAGATAGTTTCTTCAAAAACAGAAGTTCCATTCGCTTGAGTTAATAAGACTTGTAATGGTTGGCCCATATCTGTTACTATTCCTGGAAAAACAGTAGTTTTTATATTTGATGCTTTTATATTATTACTAGCATTTATTATCAGATAATTATCTACTAATTTAATATCTGCTCCCATTTCTTTTAATTTATTATATAATGCATCAATATGTTCTTTAATAATACCAGATATGATTAATTCCTTTCCTAATAGTGCTCCAGCAATCATATATGTAGATGCTTCAATACGATCTGGTATTACCTCTATTCTAGCACTTGATAAATGATCTACTCCTTCAATTCTTATTTGTGTAGTACCTGCTCCAGATATTTTTGCTCCCATATTATTTAATAGTGACGCTACATTTATTACTTGTGGTTCTTTAGCAGCATTACTTATAATAGTAACACCTTTAGCTTTTGTAGCTGCTAACATAAGATTAATAGTTGTCCCGACACTAATTGTTTCTATATATATATTTGCCCCTTTTAATTCATCAGCTTCAATAGTATATTTATCATCATCAATAGTAACTTTAGCTCCTAATTCTTCAAAACCTTTAATGTGAAAGTTAATAGGTCTAGCACCTAAATTACAACCTCCTGGAAAATACATTTCTACTTTCTTATATTTACTTAACATAGCTCCCATAAAATAGTATGATGCTCTTAGTTTTTTAGATAGTTCTTTTGGAATAGTAACATTATTCATATTACGAGTATCAATTTTTACTGATTTATCTTTATAAGTAACTTCACAATTTAATAATTTTAAAATATTAATTAAATTATCTGTATCCGTTATATTTGGAACATTATCTATTATTACTTCTTCATCTGATAAAATTGCTGCCGGTAGTAAAGCTACAACACTATTCTTATCTCCACTTACTTTTATTAAGCCATTTAATTCATTTCCACCATTTATTTTTATCTTTTGCAATTTAAATCACAATCCTTTATATATTATATAATTATCTATGACATTTGTTCATTTTAAATATATTATTTAATTTCACTTTTGTCAAATAATTATATCTTATCAAGGATATCTTTTACTAACGAACGATATTCAATATCTGATGTGTTATTATTAGTTCCTTCTAGTAAACATAGAGGTGGAAATAAAACACACCAGAAATTATTTCCCTCACTTTTTCCTAATGAAACTACTACTGATTCGTATTTACCAGCATTATAAGTTGTACCTAAAAATTCTTTAGATGGAAAATAGTTTTGGCCATAATTTATACTATAATTATCAGTATATTTAGACACTCGTGATTCAAGTAATTGCATATTTGTCTCAATATTTAACCTTGATGAATTTATATCAGTATTATTAATTAATGGAAAATAATTTTGAGATAAATCGTTAACTATCTGCATTTTTAATTCCTGATCTTCTACTGAGTCACTATTAGCTATTATTCGAAATCGAATTGTATCTTCTGGTAAAGTGACTTCTTCATCTATATTTATGTTTATTACAATTGCTAAAAAGATAATTATTAAAAACATTTTTTTCATAAAATATCACCCAATATAATATTGAGTGATTATTTTTATTTTTATTCATTTATTAAAAATATAAAACGATCTTTATTTTGATAGTCTTTTGCATTTATTATTTTACCATTTGGATAATTATCTTTTATGTATTTTATAATTTCTTTATGTTGATTGATACCTGTTTCAAAAGCTAAAATACCTGGTTTTTTTAAATGCCCTACTGATTTAGAAATAATATTTTCATAAAATATTAAACCTTTATTATCAGCATATAAAGCATTTTGTGGTTCATAAAAAATTTCTTTAGATACCTCATCTTCTTCACACAAATATGGTGGATTGCTAATAATAATATCATATAACTCATCAATCTTGCTTTGTAAGATGTCTTTTTTTACAAATTTTATATCTACATTATTTAAGATGGCATTAGATGAAGCTACCTCTAAGGCTTTACTACTTATATCTATTGCTGTTACATTTGCTTTATCTATTTTCTTTTTTATTGTTATTGCTATACATCCTGAACCAGTTCCGATATCCAAAATACTAGTAGGCATAATATTTGTTTGCTTTATTAAATCTAAAGTTTTTTCTATTAATTGTTCTGTTTCAAAGCGAGGTATTAAAACACTTTCTGTGACTTTGATAGGATATCCATAAAAATTAACATCACCTATTAAGTATTGAATCGGATAATCATTATTGATTTGTTCCATAATATTTTCAAGATTGTCTCTATACTTTTCTTTTAATAGTTCAAGATCTTTTTTTGTAGGAATCAATTAGTTGCCTCTAACTTTAATTTTTGATCTTCAGTAATTAAAGCTTCTATTATAGGATCTAAAGCACCATCCATTACTCTATCTAAACTATTAGTTGTAAAACCAATACGATGATCAGTTACTCTATTTTGTGGATAATTATATGTTCTTATCTTTTCTGAGCGATCTCCTGTACCAATTTTACTTCTTCTTTCCGCGCCAAGTTTTTCTTCTTCTTGTCGTTGATAATAGTCGTATAAACGAGTCTTTAATATTTTAATTGCTTTTTCTTTATTTTGAATTTGGCTTCTTTCAGTTTGAGAATAAACAATAATACCTGTTGGAATATGAGTAAGTCTTACAGCTGAGTCAGTTGTGTTAACACCTTGTCCTCCACATCCACTACTTCTTGTAATGTCAACACGTACTTCATTCATATCTAAATCATAATCGAATTCTTCAGCTTCAGGCATTACTAATACTGTAGCTGTTGATGTATGAACTCTTCCTTGAGATTCTGTTTCTGGCACTCTTTGAACACGATGAGCACCTGATTCATATTTTAGTTTAGAATATACTTTTTCTCCTTTAATCATTACTTCAATTTGAGAATACCCACCAGCAGCACCTTCTTCTTCATTAAGGACCTCTAAACGCCATCCTTGTTTCTCAGCATAGTGACTATACATTCTAATTAAATCACCAGCAAAGATATTACCTTCATCTCCACCAGCTGCTCCCCTTATTTCCATAATGATATTTTTATCATCATTAGGGTCTTTTGGTAAAAGAAGAACTTCTAATTCGCTTTCCATATTTTCTTTAGATTTTGTTAAATTTTCTAATTCTTCTTTAGCAAATTCTCCTAATTCTAAATCGTGAAGCATTTCTTGAGATTCTTCAATACCATTTAGAATTTTTTTATATTCTTGATATTTATCATAAACTTCTTTCAAAGATGCTTGTTCTTTTGATAGCTCCATTGTTTTTTTAATATTACTGATCACTTCTGGTTTCATTAATTCTTCAGTTAATTCTTCATATTTTTTAGCTATATTTTCTAATCTTTCGTGCATAAAATCACTTCCTTGTCTTATTATAACATCTTATTCTTCATTGCCAATAAAAAACTTAAATAAATATTAATTATTGTCAATTCTCTTTTGATTTTATTTAAATTTTGAAAAAAGGTAAAGAAATAGATACAGTAATAACCTGTATCTAAATTTTGTTTAATATTGTCATATGTTTATTTACACTTTTTATAATTTAGAATTTTTTTGATTAATTTAGTTCATTTCCTTCTTCGTCTTCATCAATTATTACTAAATCTTTTAAATCGTCATCATCTTGATCGTCAGTTTCGTCAGTGTCATAATAAAGGTCTTTTTCTTCATCTTCTTCATTTTCATATTCATCTTCTTCATCTTCAACATCATCTGCTAACATATCATCTTCTTCATCATCAATAACGATTTTAGCACTTCCATGTTTTGTTTTTAAGTCCCATGAGCCATCAGTTAGCATTATGAATCTTTGATCTGTCGATAGTATTTCAAAGAAATCACCTATTTTGTCAGTAAATACATTATCAGATAATCCTAATAAATCGCATACTTTTTTAAAAAGTGTATTTATTTTCATTTTATTATTAGATTCACTTAATATTATATAAGCAATATCATCATATGACATAGCTTCTAATTCAGCTTTTGAATAATCTTTTAATTTCATAATAATCCTCTTCCTTTTTCTATTACATAACTGATGGAATATCAATCATTAATAGTGTTAACATTTCTTTAATAATTTTATTTCCTAGATTTAATATATACAACCAATCTTCTTTTGTTTCCTGATTTTTTTCACTACTAATATGATTATTTTGATAGAATGCATTTAATAAAACGCATATATCATATAAGTATGTAGCTATATAATTTGGCATTCTACTTTTAAATGCATTTGTTATAGCTTGATCTAAATTTAAAATTTGTATTCTTAAATCTCGGTCTTGTTTATTATATATGTTTTCACTTAGTTTTGTATAGGTATTTTCTTCGTTTTTTAATATTTTATTTATTCTTAAGTATGTATATTGGATATATGGACCGGTTTTTCCTATTACATTAGAGAATTTTTCTACATCAAAAATATAGTCTTTATCCCTACTATTTTGTAAATCAGCATACTTAATGATACCATTTACTATTCTATCAATGTCTTCTTGACTCATATTTTTATTATCTTCTTTTAAATTAATAAAAGTCTCTTTAACTAATGCAAATAATTCTCTTAGTTTTGGAGCTCCGCCACTTCTTGTTTTAAATGGTTTTCCATCACTTCCATTAATTGTTCCGTTATAAGCATGTTCAAGTTTATGATATGGAATTAAACCAGCTATTTCACTAGCTCTAAATATTTGTTCAAAATGTAGACTTTGACGAAAATCAGTTACATAAATAATATGATCAGGATTAAATCTTTCTAATCTATCATAAATTGCACATAAATCAGTTGGATCATAACTATAAGCACCATTACTTTTACGAAACATCATTGGAGGCATAGGTTTATTATCTGTATCTTTTTTTACATTTATAACTAATGCTCCTTCACTTTCTTCAAGAAGATTTTTATCTTTCAATAAATTTTCAACTTCTTTTATTCTTTTATAGTTATCACTTTCACCTTCCCATAAATCAAATGATATATCTAAATAAGAACATATTTCTTTAATATCTTCTAAAGATACTTCCATTATTTTTTTCCAATATCTATTGTATTCTTCATTAGTTTGTTCTTGTAAGATTTTTGTAATAGTTGCACATTCTTCTCTAATATTCTCGTTTTCTTTACACAATGCACTGATTTCTGGATATATTTTGTTTAAATATTCTAAATTAATATCTTCAATATTTTTTTTATCTCTTTCAATACCATATATTACTTGTCCCATTTGGAGTCCATAATCTCCCAAATGAACGTCAGCGATAGTTTTATGACCAACATAATTAATAATTCTTTTAATTGATTCACCTATTATTGATGGTCTTAGATGACCAATATGTAATGGTTTTGCTATATTATATCCACCATAATCCAAAACAAACGTTTCAGGATCTTTAGTTACTTCATATCCGAATTTAGGACTTTCATTCATTCTAACTAAGCATTCATTTATATATTTATTGCATAACGTAATATTAATAAATCCAGGTTTTATAAATTCTATTTTTTCAATATAATTTAAATATTCTTGATCTTTTGTTATTTCACTTATTAGTTCTTTTCCTATTTCTTCAGGATTTTTATGATATGTTCCTGCAAGACGAAATACACCATCAAATTGGTAATCGCATAAGTCAGGGCGATTAGATTTGATAATATTAACGGGAATTTCATAATTTAAATTATTTAATGCTTTAGTAAATAACTCTTCAATAGGTTTAGTTATCATATTATCTCTCCTTTCATTATATTAATTTCAATATTAATTTCATTTGTATCAGATTCTATCACATAATTTAGAAATATAGAATTATTTTTTTTAATGAAATTACATTTTTCAACTTCTATATCTAATGTTACATCAGCTGATATTAATTTATATTGGCATTTTTTATTAATAAAGTCTAACTCAAAATAAAATTCATCATTTTCTCTTGTAAATATTTTATCTAGATAATTAAGAGAATATTCTGTATTTTCATAGTTAAAAATAATACTTTTATCTTGAATAGTAAATTCCGTATTTTCAATAATAAAAGGAGTTTCATCACCTTTATTAAGTTTTAAAGATAGAACATTACTCATAGTCCACCTCTTTTTTACTACGTCATTATATCATAATGTATATAGATTTGCACTTATATTTTAGTTATTTTTTTTCATAATAAAAATGGGTGTAAGTATGAAAAAAATTAAATTACTTTTTAAAATAGGTTTATTTAGTATTTTGTTTGGTATTATTTCAATCTTATCTCTATATCTATATGCTTATTTAAGTCCTGCTATAGATATTAGAAATGCTGGTCATTTATATATTTATGATGATAATGAAGAATTAGTTTTTCAAGGTTCTAGTAGTAATAAATGGGTAGAGTTAGAAGATATTTCTCCTAATTTAGTAAATGCAGTTTTAACTGCAGAAGACAAACATTTTTATGAACATCATGGATTTGATTACCCAAGAATTGCTAAAGCATTATTAATCAATTTTAAAAATAGAAATTTATCTCAAGGTGCTTCAACAATAAGTCAGCAATATATTAAAAACTTGTTCTTAGATTTTGATAAGACTTGGAAAAGAAAAGCTGAAGAAGCTATTTTAACGATGAAACTTGAGACACATTATAGTAAAGATGAGATTTTAGAAGGTTATTTAAATACAATTAATTATGGAAATGGTAATTATGGAATTGAGAATGCTAGTAACTATTATTTTAATAAATCTGCAAAAGATTTAAATTTAGAAGAAGCTTTAATATTAGCTGGTATTCCAAAGAGTCCTTCTAATTATAATCCAATTGCTAATTATGATGGAACAATTAAAAGAGCAAATTTAATAGCTAGTTTGATGGTTAAAAGTGAATTGATATCTGAGAGTGATTATGATGAATTATTTCAAGAAAAAATAGAAATATATGGTCATCATAATACTGATGATTCTACGATGATTATGTATTATCAGGATGCAGTTTATAATGAATTATATAATTTGAAAGAAATACCTCCTTCTTTGATTGAAACAGGTGGATTAAAAATTTATACTTCTTTTAATCAAGATGCACAAAAAAAGATGGAAGAAGCAATCAAAAAGAATATGGATGGAGATAAACTACAAGTTGCAAGTATAATAGTTGATCCTAATAATGGTGAAGTAATGGCCTTATCAGGAGGATATGATTATGCAATTAGCCAATTTAATCGTGCTACAAATGCCAAAAGACAAGTTGGTTCTACAATAAAACCTTTTTTATATTATGCTGCTTTAGAAAATGGGATGGTTTCCTCTTCAACTTTTTTAAGTGAACCAACAACATTTGTTTTTTCTGAAAATCAAACTTATTCTCCTAATAATTTTAATAATCGATATGGTAATAAAAATATAACTATGGCAGCTGCATTATCGTATAGTGATAATATTTATGCTGTTAAAACCCATCTTTTTTTAGGAGAAGAAATGCTTGTAAATACAGCTAATAGAATGGGATTAAAAAGTGAATTAGAAGCAATTCCTTCATTAGCTTTAGGTACTTGTAATATAACAATGCTTGATTTTGCTGCTGCTTATACTACTTTAGCTAGTGGTGGTTATAAAAGAGACTTAACTTTTATAAATAAAGTCTTAGACATGGATGGAAATGTTTTATATGAAAAGAAAAACAATGATGAATTAGTTCTTAATACTAGTTATGCATATATTTTGAATGAGCTAATGACTGCAACATATAATTCAGCTTTTAAGGATTATAATAATCCTACTTTAATAAGTGTTTCTTCAAAAATCTCGAAAAAATATGCAATGAAGACTGGATCTTCTGGTAATGATTTTTGGATGGTTGGATACAATCCAAATGCATTAATGATTGTATGGAATGGTTATGATGATAATAGTGAGTTATCTTTAGTGGATGGTCCTATTTCTAAAAACATTTGGGTGGATACAATGGAAAATATTGAAGTCAATCAAGAGGATAATTGGTATGAAACTCCCGATAATGTTGTTGGAGTTCCTCACAATGCTATTGATGGATCTAATGTTTATGATAATACTAATATGTACATTTTTTATTATATAAAAGGAA
>JBJEDY010000040.1:0-2114 GCA_051872535.1 Bacilli bacterium
AAAGGTAGCAATTAAAAAAGCTTGTGATCTGCTTAGGGATACTAGTTTACTTGATAAGAAAGATAATTATCCTGATGAATTATCTGGTGGGCAAAAGCAAAGAGTGGCTATTGTTAGATCTCTTATTATGAATCCAGATATTATTTTATTTGATGAACCAACTAGTGCTCTTGATCCAGAAATGGTTGGAGAAGTATTAGAACTTATTAAAAAAGTTGGTGATACTGGTATGACAATGATAGTAGTATCACATGAAATGAATTTTGTTAAGAAATGTGCTAGTAGAGTATTATTTATGGATAATGGTAAGATTGTTATAGATGGTTCTCCTAAAGAGGTATTTGAAAATAAAGAAAATGAAAGATTGAAAGAATTTTTGAATCGTTAAATCAATCTAAAGTGCACAAATAAGTGCAATTTACTATAAAATGTGTATTTTCAATAGAAAGTGCACATTTTTCAATGGCTTATAACTATTTATTTTTGATAAATTGGACTATTTTTGATAAATATGTTATATTAATATACGACAAGGAAATTTTATTCCACGTCAAAAAGTGTAGATTTGGAGGCATTTTTAAAACTAAGTGCACATATCTACATTAAATTTTATTTTTCAATGTTAGGCAATTTATTTGTCAATTAGATATTTATAATGAACGCTTATAAATATCTTTTTATTTTTTTGTTTTGAAATTATATTTATTTTATAAATTGGAGTAAAGACTAAAATGAACGCTACGCGGTCTTGACTACCAATTTAAAAATAAATCTTTTAATATTAACAAAAAATAAAAGAAAAAAATTAATACTTTAATAATGAATCATTTAAGATAACTTCATCAGGTTTAATATAATAACAATTGAGAGATTTTAAAACATATTCATCACATAGAAATAACATAGCTTCATATGGAGCTTTTCCATTTAGCGAATCTCTACATAAACTATTTATATTATTCATAAATAAATCACAATCTTCTTGAGTAATATTTTTGAATGAAGATCCTTTTGGTAGTATATACCTAATAAATTCATGATTTTTTTCTATCATACCTTTTTGACATGACATATGTGGATCACAAAAGAATAATTTAGTTACTTGTTCACCAGTAGAGTGCATACATTCTATATTTAATACATCAAAAAATTCATGACCATTGTCAGTTAAAATAACTTCAAATAATCGTTTATAATCATCATATGGTATTAATGTTTGAAGTATATTAAATATTCTTGTTACTTCTTCTGAGGTTTGAGATTCTAATTTAAAAATAAGCATAAATTTAGATTTTCTCCATAAAAGAGTAAGAAAACAATCAGTTTCTTCTTTTAATCCTTCAACAGTATCCATTTCTACAATATTAAAATCAGGATGATTACTTATAAATTTCTGAAAATCATCATATTTTCTGTTTATCAATATTTCTCTTTCTTTTCTAGTTCTACGGTTTTTAGAATTCTTTCTTTTCTTATATTTAACAATTCTAGGAAAATCTAAAGGGCTAAATTCAAAGACGCCATTATTTACATAGTTATAAAATGAAGGTTTTGAAAAATCTAAAATATCAGGATGATTAATGTATAAATGATTAATAGTTTGTCCTTTTTTTATAAGAGGAGTAAGAATACTATTAATTTTATATACTTCTTCTGGAGTTAGATTAATACCTTTTCTAGCTTCACTTTTAACTTCTTTATAGGAATTATCTGCTTCTCTTGCATAGTAAGTCCATCTTACTTTTCTACAACCACTTCTAGATTTACATCCATTACAAACATATGGAGAATGTTTTAATCTTTCACAAGATAAATCTAAATCAGGATGATTAATTTTATAATTATTCCAAGCCGATGGTTCAGAATATTTTTTATTTCTATCTATTTCTCTTAAGATAGAAGAATGAGATCTATTTATTTCTTTTGAAATTTGATTTATGGATTTATTTTCATTTAATCCATCTTCTATATTTTTTCTATCCTCATAAGATAGATGACAATAATTTGCCATTTCTAATACCTCCTTTAATGACAAATAAATTGCTTGAAAGATATTATATCATGTTATAAATCTTAGTGCACAACAATTGTGCACTTCTTTTTTTAAAATACAA
>JBJEDY010000041.1:0-9914 GCA_051872535.1 Bacilli bacterium
CTTATTTTCTAATACATTATAACAATTTAGCTCCCCAGTAAAAAAATTAGAGCCGTTTTTTTAAATTATTATCTGTTATAGAATTCAACGATAAGAGTTTCGTTAATTTCTTGGTTAAGTTCAGATCTATCAGGTAATCTAGTTAATTTACCTTGTAATTTTTTTGCATCAAATTCAACGAATGCAGGTCTATTTAATGTAGCTTCAACAGCAGCTTTGATTGCTGGATGTTCTAAAGAGTTTTCTTTAACAGCTACGATATCTCCAACTTTAACTTGATAAGATGGAATATTAACTTTAATACCATTAACAGTAATGTGTCCATGATTTACTACTTGTCTAGCAGCACGTCTAGTAGTAGCTAAACCTAAACGATAAACAACGTTATCTAAACGACATTCTAAGATATTTAATAAGTTATGACCAACAATTCCTTTCATTTTTGAAGCTTTTTCGAAAGCTCTATGGAATTGTTTTTCATTTAGACCATACATTAATCTAACTTTTTGTTTTTCTTGTAATTGAACGCCATATTCACTTAATTTTTTTCTTCTATCTGTACCATGTTGACCAGGTGCATAAGGACGTCTAGCTAATTCTTTCCCATTTTCTAATGTTGAAAAACCAAGTCTTCTAGATTTTTTGTAAATAGGACCAGTATATCTTGCCATAATTTTATCTCCTTTCCATATATTTGCTATATAGTCGGATGCAATATGCTTAATAGGGGAGTTTATTTTGTACTTTCATTAGGGCAGCCCTAATTACTTGTATGCCTTATAGGTAATAAACACATCTAATAAACAATATTGCGCTGCCAAATACATCGCATTAATAATTATACACTTTTTTTACATTTTGTCAATTGTTCCAGAGAAATAAGTACGTTTTTAAAGTACTTCTATTACATTATATTAATTACAATACTTTTTTATAATTTTGGCTTAGTTATGTCAAAATATTGCTTTTTTTGACACGTTAAGATATTTTAAAGTATATTTTACAAAAAAAATATGCTATTCTTATAGTAAGAAAGACTAGGTGATAATAGTATGAGCAAAACAACTTCTATACTAATTAGTGCAACTTATTTTATTATTGCAATTATTATTATTGTTGTTGTCTTTATCATTATTAATCGACGTCGAAGAAAAAAGTATCAAGAACAAATAAATACATTAGAAAGAGAAAAAAATCTTATTATTTCTGCATCAATATTATCAGAACTTAATAAGGTTGAATCTTTAATTAATAATGATTCCTTAAGAGAAGATTATAATGAATGGCAAAGAAAGTTTAAGGAAATAAAGGAAGAAGAAATACCAAAATTAACTGATGATTTAATTGTTATTGAAGATTTATATAACGAGAAAAAATATAAAGAGTTAGATGAACGTCTTGCTAAAGTTGAGTTACAAATTTTTTATGTTAAAACAAAAGCTAATTTTTTATTAGATGAAATTAGAGAAATAACTTTAAGTGAAGAAAAAAATCGTGAAATAATTACTAAACTTAAAAGTCAATATAGAGAAATAATTAGTAAATATAACAATAATAAAAATGATTATAAAGAAGTATCTGCTCCTTTAGAACTTCAGTTTGAAAATGTTGATAAGTTATTTAGTGCTTTTGAAATTTCTATGGAAAATAATGCTTATCAGGAAGTTGGAAAGATTGTTAAAGCAATTGACGATACAATTGGTAACTTAGGAATGATTATTGAAGAAGCTCCAAGTATTATTTTGATGGCTAATAGTTTAATACCTAAGAAAATGGAAGATATAAAAAACATAAGTAAGAGAATGATTGAAGATGGTTATAATTTAGATTATTTGAATCTAGATTATAATTTCACTGAAGCTAATAAAAAAATCAGTGATATAATGGCGAGATTAAATGTTTTAAATATTGAAGATTCAATCTTTGAGCTTAAAACAATGTTAGATTACTTTGATTCTATCTATAATGATTTTGATAAAGAAAAAATTAGTAAAAAGATTTATGAGGATTATGCAAGAACAATTATTGTCAAAGTAAATAAATTAGAAAAGATTAATAAAGGTTTATTAAAGAAAATGGATGAACTAAAGTATAGTTATGATTTAACTGATGATGATGTTGCTATTATTGAAGTAATCCGTAATGATATAAGAAATATTAAAAAAGATTATAATGAAGTAACAAATGCTCATAGAACTAATTCTTTTGCTTATTCAAGATTGGGAAAAGAAATGGAATTATTAAATGTTCGTCTTACAAAAGTAGAAGATAAATTAGAAAAAGCATTAAGAACTTTAGGAAGTTTAAAAGAAGATGAACTAAGAGCTAGAGAACAACTTGATGAAATTAAAATTATTCTTAAGAAAAGTAAAGAAAAAATCAATAGTTATAAATTACCAATTATTCCTAAAGAATATTATGTTCAATTATCAGAAGCAACTGATGCCGTTAAAGAAATGATTAAAGAACTAGAAAAGAAACCGATATCTATAAAAGTTTTAAATATGCGTGTTGATACAGCAAGAGACTTAGCCCTTAAATTATATACAACTACTAATGAAATAGTTAAAACAGCAGCTATGGCTGAGTTTGCAATTGTTTATGGTAATCGTTATCGTAGTACAAATAATGATATAGAAGTGGGACTTACTAAAGCAGAGAGTCATTTTTATAAAGGAGAATTTAAACATTCTTTAGAAAGTGCAATTGCATCACTTAATATTATTGAACCAGGAATTAGAGAAAGACTAATGGATTCTATGCAAAAAAAATAGACCTTTTAGTCTTTTTTTTGTATAATAATAAAAGTAGGTGATAATGATGATATATTTAGATTATTCAGCAACTACACCAGTTATGTATGATGTTTTGGATAGTTATAATAAGGCTAGTAGAGATTATTTAGGTAATGTTAACTCTTTGCATGGATTAGGTGTTAAATCAAGAGCTTTACTTACTAGTGCTACAAAACAGATTTGTGAATTATTTTCTATTTTAGAAAATGAGCTTATATATACTAGTGGTGCAACTGAATCTAATAATACAGCTTTAAAAGGTGTTGCAGCTGCTTATAAGAATCGTGGTAGACATATCATTGTTAGTAAATTAGAACATCCATCTATTTATACTATTTGCGACTATTTAGTAAGTCGTGGTTTTGAAGTAAGCTATGTTAATAATAATCAAGAAGGTTTAATAGATTTTGATGATTTAAAAAGAAAAATACGTCCAGATACAATTTTAGTTAGTATTTGTGCAGTTAATAGTGAAATAGGAGTAAGACAACCTTTAAAAATAATAAGACAAGTTATTAAAAAAGAAAATCCTAATACTTTTTTACATTCTGATATGACACAAGCTATTGGAAAGATTAGTATTAATTTACATGATGTTGATTTAGCTTCAATGAGTGGGCATAAGATTTTTGGACCTAAAGGAATTGGTTTTTTGTATAAAAATTCTAAGGTTAGAATTGAACCATTAATACATGGTTCATCTAAAACAAGTGAATTAAGAGCAGGAACACCACCACTTCCTTTAATAGTAGCTTTATCAAAAGCACTAAGAATTGCCTTAGAAGATGTGGATAAAAGAGAGAATTTTGTTCGTTTATTAAATGAAAAGATTTGTGATAAATTAGAGAGTACTTATCCGAAGATTATGATTAATAAAACAAAGTATTCAATCCCTCATATTTTAAATATTAGTTTAATGACAATTAAACCAGAAACATTCTTACATGCTTTAGAAGAACATGAAATTTATATTGGAAGCAATACTGCTTGTTCATCTTTGGATATTAGTACAGCAGTTATGGCTGTTTATAATGATAAAAAAAGAGCTGGAACAACATTAAGAATAAGTTTATCGCATGTAACGACAAATGAAGAAATTAATAAATTTTTAAATTCATTTGAACAAGTATATAAAAGATTGGAAGATTTTGGTTCATGAAAAAAATTGTAGTTTTAATGATGATTATAACATTTTGTTGTTCGTGTAATAAAGAAAATAATAGTGTGTCTACTGAAACACAAGAGAATATCCAAATACAAAATATAAATTGTAATGAAGCACTTGAAAAAAATTTAAAAGGGGCATTTTTAATTGATGTTAGAAGTAAAGAAGAATATGATAAAGGATCTTTAAGTGGAGCTTTAAATATTCCTGTTGGTGTAATTCAAGACAACATAGGAAAATATGTTAAGGACAAAGAGTCAGATATAATTGTATTTTGTCAAAGTGGAAATAGAAGTAAACAAGCTGCTACAATTTTGAAAGATTTAGGGTACAAAAATATTTTTGATTTAGGCTCAATTAATAATTGTAAATAATTATCTTTAATAAATAAAAAATGTAACAGTTATTTGTTACATTTTTTTAATGTTATACCGCCATCTAATAGAGGATCAACTATTGTATCTATAAAATAATCATCTTCTTTAGGAGTATTAAAATCATATAATATACTTCTTATATAATTATCAACTTCTGGATCGATATTGTAATTTTTAATAAATGCTAGATAAGATTCTCTTAGAATATTGATGTCATCATATTTTTTCCATTCATATATTCCGCTTAGTGCTTGAAATAGCATTTTCAATGCTAACATTTTATCATTGAGATTTAATACTTTAGAATCATCAATACTATTATTTTTTGTAAAATTATTTAATTGGAAAATAGTATTAGGTGCTCCAGATAGTGTACATTTTCCTTGATAAAAACAAAAATCAAAATCTATAAAAATTGGTTTATTATCTAAAGACATTAAATAATTAGAAAATTTTATATCGAAAGGATTTAATTCATTTTGATGTGCTAAATTTAAATGATTAAATAAATATTTAAAAGAAGATAATTTATCTTGAATATTCATTTTTTGTAATGATGTAATCATATCTTGATGATTAGCAAGATATGGTGCGTTTAAATATATAAATTGTTCACAATCATCTATAAACATTCTTTTATGATTATTAAATCCGTCTATGTTTAAATCTGATATATCTGCTAAAGTTTCTATATTAATGCTTTCTTTACTTTCTTTACGACCAATAAAAATTCTTTTTATAAAATATTGTTCTTTAAAAATCATATAATCAGGATTATTATATAAATAACGAATATAGTCCATTGGTAAGTCAGGCATTATGTGTATTTTACCCATTAGTTCCACCTCGGAAAGTTATTATAACATTTTTTTTCTAAATGACAACTAAAATATGATAAAATAGTTGTGGTTTGAGGTGAAATATATGGAAAAACTCATAATGATTAAGTATGGAGAATTAAATACTAAGAAAGGTAATATTGGATATTTTTTGAATACTTTGAAAAAAAATATTGCTATTGCTTTAGAAAATTATGATGTTAACATCAAGTTTGATAAAGGAAGAATGTTTATTTTTGTAAATGATAATAGATTTCAAGAAGTGTTAAATGAAGTAAAAAATGTTTTTGGTATTCATGAAATAACAATAAGTTATAAATTCTTAGAACGAGATATAGAAAGTATTAAAGAAAATGTTGTAAAACTCCTAAAAGACAAAGATTTTAATACTTTTAAAGTAGTGACTAAAAGAAGTGATAAGAAATATGAACTTACTAGTATGGAAGTTAGTAAAATAGTAGGTGGTGAAGTTCTTAAAAATATTGATAATATTAAAGTAGATGTTAATAATCCAAATTTAGAAGTTAATATTGAAATTAGAACTGATGCAATTTATATTTATTTTGAGACAATTAAAGGGATAGGTGGATATCCAGTTGGAGCTCAAGGAAAAGGCCTTCTTATGTTAAGTGGAGGAATTGATTCTCCGGTTGCTGGTTATCTAGCTATTAAAAGAGGTCTTAAATTAGAATGTATTTATTTTGAAAGTCCTCCACATACAAGTGAAGAAGCTAAAAATAAGGTAATGGCTTTAGCTAAGAAACTAGCTATTTATAATAATGATATTAAAGTACATGTAGTTAATTTTACTCGTATTCAAGAAGAGATATATAAGAATATTCCTCATGAATACTTAATTACAATTATGAGAAGAATGATGTATAGAATTAGTGCAATTATTTGTAAGAGAGTAAATGGTCATGTTCTTGTTAATGGAGAAAGCATAGGACAAGTTGCTAGTCAAACATTAACAAGTATGAGTGTTATTAATGAAGTTGTTAAGATACCTGTTATAAGACCAGTTGCATGTTTTGATAAAATTGAAATAATTGATGTGGCAAAGAAGATTGATACATATGAAACTAGTATTCTTCCATATGAAGATTGTTGTACGATATTTGTACCAGATCATCCAATTATAAATCCAGATCATAGTAAATGTGAAGAATATGAAAAACTTATACCTTATGAGGATTTAATTTATGAAGCAATTAAGAATCATGAAGTAATAAAAGTATGTAAAAAAGAAAAAAAAGAATTTAAAGATTTACTTTAAGTTCTTTTTTTTGGATAAAAAACTAATATTCTGTTCACAATAATAATGGTGATGGATATGCGAAGTGAAGAATATTATTATAAGAGTGCTGATATCGAAAGTGCTACAGATTTAGAAAAGAAAAAATATGAGTATTTTAATGAATATGGGTTTAATTTTAGTTCTAATAAAAGAAAGAATTATGATTTAGAAAGATATGCTGAAAAATTAAAAAATAATGTTAAGCAAGCAGATGTTAATATTAAAAGATAATATAAAACGGAATTTTTATCTGACAAGTTAGATAAATATTTTAAAGTCTAACTTCTTTTTTTTTGGTATTTCTGATATAATTTCTTTATGAGGTGAAAGAAAGTGAAAATATTAACAGTAAATGCTGGTAGTTCTTCATTAAAGTTTAATGTAATTGAACTTCCAGAAGAAAAAGAATTAATTAGTGGATATTTTGAAAGGATTGGACTTGGTGGAAGTTTTTATAATATCAAGATAAATGGTAATAAAACTAAACATGAAGTAGAGTTAGAGAATCATCTTCAAGCCGTTGAATGTTTAAAACAAGAATTATTTGATAATAATATAATTGCATCATTAGATGAAATAGATGGTGTTGGACATCGTTTAGTTCATGGTGGGGATGAATTTAAAAATAGTGTTTTAATAGATGAAAAAGTATTAAGTGTATGTGAACAGTTTAATGATTTAGCTCCTTTACATAATCCAGCAATGCTTGCTTGTGTAAGAGCATTTATGAGTGTAATGCCTGAAACACCAATGGTAGCTGTATTTGATACATCATTTCATCAAACAATGGCTCCAAAAGAATTTTTATACTCAGTTCCTTATAGCTGGTATAAAGATTACGGAATTAGAAAATATGGGTTCCATGGTACAAGTCATAGATTTATTACACGACAAATGCAAAATAAATTAAATAAAGATGATATTAATATCATTAGTTGTCATATAGGTAGTGGTGGAAGTCTTTGTTGTATTAAAGATGGTAAAAGTATAGATACTACTATGGGATTTAGTCCTAACTCAGGTATTATGATGGGAACTCGTTGTGGAGATATTGATTATTCTATCATCCCTTATTATATGAGTAAGACTGGTGCATCTATTACAGAAGTGGATAATATATTAAATAAAGAAAGTGGCCTTTTAGGTATTAGTGAAAAGTATTCTGATCATCGTGATATTGAAGATGGAGAAGCTCAAAATGATGCTCAATGTATCTTAGCACATGATATGTATGTTGATAGAGTAGTAAATTATATAGCTAAGTATTATGTTGAATTAGAAGGTAAAGTTGATGCTATAGTATTTACAGCAGGACTTGGTGAAAATGCTCGTGGATTTAGAGCAAGAGTTATGCCTAAGTTAGCTTGTTTAGGAATTACTTTTGATAAAGACGAAAATGACAAAATTGCTGGATATTTAGATAAAAATGAAGGAATTATTTCTACTTCTGAATCTAAAGTTCCTGTTTACGTAGTTCCTACAAATGAAGAATTAATGATAGCGTTAGATACATACGAAATTGTAAATAAATAGTAAGTATTAAGTCGTAAGGAGGTTCTATATGAATAATATTTATAAACAAATATATAAGAAAATAAAACAATATGATAATATTGTAATTGCTAGACATATAGGACCAGATCCTGATGCTATTGCAAGTGAGATAAGTTTAAGAGATTCAATTAAAGCAACATTTCCTAATAAAAATGTTTATGCTATCGGTACAGGAGTATCAAAGTTTAAGTTTTATGGAACACTTGATAAGACACCAGAAGCTAATTTAAAAAAGACATTACTTATTACTTGTGATGTTCCAGGAGTTTTGAGAATTGATGGTGCTAATACAATTGATTATGCAGAAGTTATTAAAATTGATCATCATCCTTTTGAAGAAAGTTTTGGTGGGATAGAGTGGATTGATACTACTGCTACAAGTGTATCACAAATGTTAATAGAGCTGATTTTTAATACAAAATTGTTGTTAACAAAAAAGGTTGCTGAAAATTTGTTCTTAGGTGTTATTTCTGATAGTGATCGTTTTTTACTTTCATATACTAGCTCTAAGACATTTTACCTAATAAGTAGATTAATTGAAGAAACTAAAATAGATTTTGTATCCTTATATCATAATTTGTATGAAAGACCAATTGCAGAAGTTAAGTTCCAAAGTTTTTTAGCTAATAATATGATAATTACTGAGAATGGGCTAGGATATGTTAAAATTACAAGTGCAGATTTAAAAGAGTATGGAGTTGATACTGCAACACCATCAAATATGATAAATAGTTTCAATTTTATTAAAGAAGTATATGTTTGGACATTTATTACTTACGATGAAAAGAATGAAATATTTAAAATTAATATTCGTAGTCGTGGTCCTGTTATTAACGAAGTAGCTGGTAAGTATAATGGCGGTGGACATAAATTTGCTAGTGGTGTAAGAACTACTGATGAAAGAGATATTGAAAATCTATTAAATGATTTAGATTGTGTTTGTAAACAATATGTAGAAAATAATAATGATTAAAAAAGTCAACGTGTTTTTATACGTTGTCTTTTTTTTGGTAATACAAGAACAAAAGTTCTTGTTATTTTTTTTCGTAGTGTTATAATGAAATAAAAGAAGTGATAAGATGAAAATAGAAAAATTTATTAAACTCAAAGATAATCGTTATAAGGTTATATTTAATACGGATGATATAATCACTTTATACGATGATGTGATTGTAAAATATAACTTACTTTCAAATAGAGAAATGGATAATAAAAAGTTTAAAGAAATAGGAGATTATAACGATAGTTTAGAAGCTTATTATAAAGCGGTAAAATATATTAATCGTAAATTACGTAGTAAAAAAGAAATTATAAATTATTTAAGTAAAGATTACGATAATGTAGTTGTAAAAAGTACTGTGGATAAATTAGAAAAAGATGGTTATTTAAATGAATCTTTATTTATAAGTGCTTACATATCTGATCAACTTAATTTGACGTTGAATGGTTATTATAAAATAGAAAAAGATTTAATTAACTTAGGGCTAGATGAAAATAGTATTCATGATGTTCTAGATAAGATAGATGATAGTATTTGGGAAGAGAGAATAGATAAGTTAATTGATAAAAAGGTTAAAGCCAATCATGTTAATTCATATCGAAAATTAAAAGATAAAATAATTTATGATTTAGGCAATATGGGTTATAGAAAAGAAGATGTTATTAAAATATATACTACTAAAGAAATAGTAGTTGATAAAGATATTATAATTAAAGAAGGTAATAAAATATATAATAAGCTATCTAAAAAATATAAAGATCAAGAATTAATATATTATCTTCGTAATAAATTATATCAAAAAGGATTTTCATCTGAAGAAATAAGTGAATATATCGACAAAAAAAATACTGAATAAAATATTTTCAGTATTTTTTATTAATTGCTAT
>JBJEDY010000042.1:0-1966 GCA_051872535.1 Bacilli bacterium
TCTCATCTTTAACACTTTTTAGAGGTTAAAAACTCTCTATTCCTTATTTTAAAAGGTTTCAGAGAGTTTTTTGATGTCAAAAAAAATGCGTACGTTTTCTATTTTTTCGTCGATGAAAAAATTTTTTTTAAATTTTTTTCACTTAGTATTTCATAATCAGTTCTAAAATGGTATTCATCATGTAGTTTATCTGTTAAGTTTGTTCGTGTATAAATCGGACTATAATATCCGTCATTTTCTAATTTCAGATTCATGTCCTTTAAGGTGTCTATTATTTCAAATGCTGTATACTCATTGTTTAATTTTTTTTCTAGATATCTAAATACTAATAATGCTAAAAAGCAGGTTACAAAGTGTGCTTTAATTCTGTCATCTCTTGATAAATAGACAGGTCTAGATTTAAACTCACTTTTCATAATCCTAAAACTTTCTTCTATTTCCCATCTGTTATGATTTGTTTTTATAATGGAATTTACATCATCTTCTAAATTGGTACATACAGCATATAGACCATCATATTTTGATTCTTCAATAATTTTTTCTTCGTTAATATTGTAATGATTTTCTTCTGCAACTTCTCCTTGAGGAGTTGTAACTGTTGTTTCGATAAAACGTTTGAAATCATTTTGTTTTGCTTTTCCAATTTTTTTAGGATTCGTTTCTATAAGTTTTCTTGCTCTATCTAGTTGTTTTTCTCTAATGTTTTTTTGATATTCTTGATATTTAACAGAATAGGTGACAATTAGTCTTTGTTCAAGTCCATCTTCGTTAACCCATCTTTCTTTATAAAATGTTTTATCTTTATATATCTCGATTAATTTTTCATCTTCTCTTAATTTTGAAATATTGTATCTTTTATCACTTCCGAATAATTTCCAACCTTTTGTTAAATCGAGACACCAATCTTTTAAATGCCCCTTTAATTTTTTTATTGACTGTGTTGTAATAAAACTTCTTGAATTAATATTATTAAACTTTCTATTTGCACTTGATGCAAGACCAGCATCAGTACAAACAACAAATTTTGATGTTTCAAAGTCTTTAATAATTTTCTGTTCTAAGGGTTTTAAAGTCGTTTGTTCATTAGTATTTCCAGAAGTTATGTCAAAAGCAAGTGGTAGTCCATCTCCATCCATAAACAATCCCATTTGAACAATTGGATTTGGTCTATTTTCTTTTGATTTTCCATACTGTTTCAGACCATCTTCTTCTTCAATTTCAAAAAAGAAATTAGTACAATCATAATATAAAATTTTATTATTTCTTTGGACAAATTTTTCACTATTTTTATAAACTTCAGATTGAATAAAATCCATTTCTTTAGCTATTATTTCTAATGCTCTGCTTATGTGCTGGTATTCAAAATTAGGTTGTTCAATAAATTTTTTGGACAATTCAAGTGTTTTTAATTTTGAACTAGGATAGATTATTCTTGAGTAAATTAAAGTTGATAATATAGAATTAAAGTCAAACTTAAATTGGTATTTATTTGTAATTTCTTCACATATGTAATTTAATTTTAAATTGTAATAAATTTTTTGAAGAAATAAATAACCTATGTTATACGAGTTAATTTTATCTAATTCAATCAATCTGTTTTCATATTTTTTGATTATTACAGGTATTTCTTTATTCTTATATTCTTTATTTAGTTTATCAACATATTCATTTAACCATACAAATGGATCTTTATCACCTGCACGCAATTTTAATTTTTCATAATTACCAATATTTTCATAAATTTTAGTAGTTCTTTTTCCTTGAATTTGGACATCCTGAATAATTGAATAATGTTCTTTATTTTTGGATTTTGTTTTTTTTATTCTCATATAAACACAACCTTACAAAAAGATTATATCACACGTACGGCAACGTACGCAATAAAAATAATAAAAATTTGACAAAAAAAATCAGTATTTTCAATACCTGACTAGAATTTTAAAATTAAAAAGTGTTAAAAACCCGA
>JBJEDY010000043.1:0-1945 GCA_051872535.1 Bacilli bacterium
ATCATCACTAAATAAAATAAATTCTTGTTTATTTAACTTTAAATTTTCCTCGGGATAATATCCAAGTATTGCACCATAACTAGATTGTTCAACTTGTCTAAATGTTAGTCTTGCATTAAATAAATCTTTAAACGGAATATCTTGTTTGATGGCACGTTGGGAAATACCAATCAAAAATATATTGTAATGTCTACCAGTAGCAAGTAAATCCAGTATAGCTTTATTGATTTTCTTATTCATACAAAGTACAAGCATTTCATCAATAACAATGTATAATGGTTTCTCTTGATACTTATCTTTTATATTTATCAAATAATTTAATATGTTTTCATTACCGTTTATTCTAGGTGAATTTATACTTTTAAAATCTTCACGAAACACATTTAATAAAACACAATTTTTATTTCTCATTGCATATTCTATACATTTACTTTTGCCTTGACCCGATAATCCACAAACTAATAAATGGGCTGTCGTTTTCATATCTATCACCACCTTTCTACGTAGTATTCCTTTATATCCAACTGTTAAGGTATAATCATTTTCTTTAATATTTGTATGATAATCTAACTTATTAAGTCCACAATATAAAATCCCACCCAAAAGAAAATAATTAAAAATATCAATTAACATTTCAACCTCCTTTAATAAATAATATATGATAACAAATAAAAAGAGTGTCAGAAATTAATCGACACTCATTCTTTATGATTTTCTAAATATTTATTAGACTTTTGGATAATTGATTTTACCATATTTGCAGTACAGTATTCTGTCCAAAAAATACATTTGTAACATTGTTTATCACAAGTGAAATTATTTAAATTCACTTTTGATAATTCTTTTGCTATTTCGTAACCACTTTTACTAGGTTTCATTAGTCCAATACCTGTTTAACTTTATCGTCTACTGGTGGTGCAACATCTACTGGCTTGGCAATCTCTTCAATATTTTCTTTTATTTCTTCAGTTGTCATGGTTGGTTGATTATAAAATTCAACTGTCTTTTCTCCTGTAACTAAACCAAGTACATCAATATTATTTGACTTTGCAAATTGCATTATTTCAAGTTTTTCAGCACAGTCTTCTGTTCTATGGAACTCATTTAATAAGTAGTTTGCTATTTCGTTATAGTTCTTAAATCCACTTTCATTGATTAATTTGTTCATGTCGTAATGTTTCATGATTATTCCTCCCTTTCTATACCTACATTCTTTAAAGCTTGTTCAAATGCTAAGTTACTTGCATTAGAAAAATAATTTAAAATATTAATTTCTGAAAAATCCTCTTTCACTTTATTATTCCAATTAACAATTTCTTGAATTTTCTCATGACAGTTACATGTATATTGTAGTTGGTAACCTGTTTTGTTTTTATTAAAACAACGAATATACTCTTTACTGATTTTTACCTTTTTAATTTCCTTTCCACAAATTGGACAAAAATATTCTTTTTCAATCATCATTATATCTTTCATTATCTTTCCTCAATCCTTTCTTGAATTATATTATTAAATTTTTCTAAACTTTGATTAAAATGTAATAGACTTTTACTAAATATTTCAATATCTATAAAAATTTGTGTTAATTGATGTATTTCTGTATCTGATAATAACAAGTTGTATTCTGTAATAACCTCTATCATATTTCTTAAGTTTGCTAGATAGTCAATATAGTTCCTTAATTGATTGTTCATAAATTTAAGTTTATTAAAATCAATATTATTTTTCATATTTGTTCAATTCCTTTTTAATATTAGTTATCATATTATCGACAAATTCTTGTTTATCCTCGATTATAATATGTTTTAATTTTTCTAGTAATTCCAATTCACGTTGTAATATCTTTTTGTTGTTCATTCAATCCACCTCTTTAAAAATAGTTCATATATTAGTATTAGACAAATTAATAGGCTAGTAAACACTAGCCCGATTAGAATATATGAAC
>JBJEDY010000044.1:0-1916 GCA_051872535.1 Bacilli bacterium
AAATTACCATATAAATTACCAGTAAAAATGGTAGAATTTTGGGTATTGTCAGTTCAAAAAGTCTGTGATACCCTATATATGATAGAAGATAATTCTATCAAAAATACTTCTAACATTACATTTTTAGTTTATTTAACACAAGGGAAAATCTCTCTTGTGTTTTTAAATGTTTAAAAATAATTAAAAAGAAAGGAATGTGATAATTTGAAACAAGAGGAAACTGAAATTATTTGTGGTCTATATCCTAGAGTTTCAACCGAAGATCAAAGTAGATTTGGTCATAGTTTAGATGAGCAAGAAGATAGATTACAAAAATTATGTGAATTTAAGGGTTATAAAATATATAAAGTATATCGTGAAGAAGGTGTATCTGCTAAAGATACCAATCGACCGAAATTTCAAGAAATGATAGAAGATATGAAAAATGGTAAAATAAATAAAATTATTGTTTATAAACTTGATAGACTTACTCGTTCTATTCGTGATTTAGAGACAATATGTACAATGTTAGAAGAATACAATTGTAGTTTAGAAAGTGTGGCAGAAGAAATCAATACCGAAACAGCAAATGGTAAATTTTTTATTAGAATGCTTACTATACTTGCTCAACTAGAAATTGAAAGAACAAGTGAAAGAACAAAATTTGGACTCATAGGAGCAGCAAAAAAAGGTCATTTAAGTGGACGCCCACCATTAGGTTTTACGAAAGAAAAAGATAGTAAAGAACTTATTATAGATGAAATAAAATCAGAAGTTGTTAGACGAATATTTAAACTTTATTTAGATGGAGCTTCAGTATGTTCTATTTGTAAGTTATTTAATGAAGAAGAAGTTTTAAATAGACATTGGGCAACCACTACTGTTGATAAGATACTTTCTAATCAACTTTATATTGGCAATATGGAGTTTGGGAAAAGAACTAATGGAGAAAATCAAATATTCGAAAATGTTGTTCCAGCAATTATTGATAAAACTACTTTTGATATGGTACAAAAAAGAAAAGAGAAAAATCTTAAAAATTTCAAACGAAAACTTGTATATATATTTATGCAAAAAATAAAATGTCCTAAGTGTGGCAAAATTATGGGTGGTAGTTCTAGTACAAGTAAAAATAAAACAAAACACATTTATTATAAATGTGCGAGTTGTAATACTAGAATCAATGAAAATAGAATTGAAAAATCTTTAATGAAATTCTTAAATGATATGTTAGACTTTTTTCTTATTGTTGATAATTCTTTTAAGCCTACACTTAATCTTGATACTGAAAATGAAATTAAAAAATATAGGACTATTATAAATGGTTTAGAAGAAAAAGAGAATCGAATAAAAAAGGCATTTATTGATGGACTACTTGAACCTACTACTCTTTCACATGAATTAAAAGAGATTGAAAATGAACTTGAAATAACAAAAGTCAAAGTTATTGAATTAGAAAAATTGAAAGAAAGTATGGAATTTAAGCAAGATATTAAGACTATATTTAATTTAAAAGAAATCGAAAAAATGAAACAAAAATCAGAGTATGTAAAAACGAATAATCTATGGAAAAAATTAAGCCAAGAACAAAAGCAGTTTATCATAAATAAATACATTGACGAGATAGAAATTGATATGGATAAAGATTACAATGTTTCTATTGCTAACATTATATTTAATAAAAATGAAATTGAAAATATTGGGTATATGTTTAGAAATGATTGTTTTGATATGATTGTAAATATAAATGAAAGAGATATAATTCTTTCTAACTATAAAAATGAACAAGAAAAAAATGATTATATTTATAATTTACGAAACTTTTATAATATAAAAGAAACAGAAATACAAGCAGATTTATTTGATATAAATAGTTTCAAAGCTGATGATGTGATACAAATTATTCCACAAGAGAAGAAATCTAAATTTGATAAAAA
>JBJEDY010000045.1:0-1890 GCA_051872535.1 Bacilli bacterium
AGGGGCTGTAAAAAAAGTCCTAACGAAAAATGAGTGAAAAATTTTCACTCATTTTTTGTATAAAAAAGAGTTGAAAACGTGAATATTTCAACTCTTTATGATATAATTTAACTATGAAAAAAAACAATCATATCATAAATAATTATACACCAAAACAGTTAAAATTGCCAATAGAAATTGAAAAAATTATAGATTTTTCTGATCCAGTATATTCTTTTTGTGAAATAGTAGACTCAATTGATCTATCTCAATTTTTTGTAGTGAAAGGATACAAAACAGGTAGACCAAGATATAGTTATACTAAGCTTTTAAAAATTGTACTTTTTTCTTTTATGGAAAATGGATATTTATCATTAAGGAAAATAGAAAAATCATGTAAAACAGATATAAGATATATGTGGCTTTTAGATGATATGAAAGCTCCTTCATTCGTGACAATTGGAAATTTCATAAGGGAGAATTTAACCAATACAATTGAAAATATTTTTGTTGAAATTAACAAAGTAATATTTCAAAAGGAACATGTTGATTTAGAGCATACATATATAGATGGTACAAAAATTGAAGCCAATGCAAATAAATATAGTTGGGTGTGGAAAAAATCTTGTATTAAAAATAGAGATAAAACATTTGAAAAAGTATCTGAAATAATAGATATAATAAATGTTGAAGATTTAGAATTAATGAATGTTAAGATTGAAAAACGTAGTGAATATACAATAGAATATTTAGAGCAAATATTAGAAAAATATAGTCAAATATGTTGTATTGATGTAGAAAAATTTGTACATGGCAAAGGTGTAAGAAAAACAAATTATCAAAGGAAATATGAAAAATTAAGTGAATATATAGAAAAATTGAAAAAATATGCTAAACATATAGAAATTTGTGGTGAAAAAAGAAATAGTTATTCAAAAACAGATAATAGTGCTACTTTTATGAGAATTAAAAGAGACTACATGGGAAATGACCAGTTGTTACCTGCATATAATATGCAAGTTGCTGTATGTGATGAATATATTGCAACAGTAGATGTAAAACAATACGCATCAGATATGGACTGTTTTGTACCACTTATGGAAAAATTTAACAACCAATATGGAAAATATCCTAAATATCCAGTAGCTGATGCAGGGTATGGTTCATTTAATAATTATATATATTGTGAACAACATAATATGCAAAAATTTATGAAATTTACAATGTTTGAAAAGGAAACAAAGGATGAAAAATATAGAAATAATCCATATAAATCAACCAATTTTAAATATGATGAAAATGGAAATTTGATTTGTCCAAATGGTAGAAAATTTAATTTTAAATTAGAGCGCCACATTTATGGGAATAAATATGGTAGAACAGAAGAAATATATGAGTGTGAAAGTTGTGAAAATTGTCCACATAAACAAGATTGCTGTCCTAAAGCTAAAAATAATAGAACTGTAAGAATAAATAGAGAATTAACTTCAATGCATGAAGAAGTCTTGAAAAATCTTTGTTCTATACACGGAGCTTTACTTTGTATGAATAGAAGTATACAAGCTGAAGGAACATATGGAATTATAAAAAACGACAAATCATATAAAAGAATAAGAAGACGAGGTATGGATAATGTTATTTTAGAAATAACGTTAATCTCTTGTGGCTTTAATTTGTGTAAATATCATAATAAAAAAATGAGAATAAAGCAATGTGCGTAAATTAATGATTTACATAATGCAGATATGACTGATGTCATACCTGCTTTTGTCATGCTCTAAATAATAAAAAGATTAAAAGATTTCAACTATTTTTATACATTTTTAATAATTTTTGAAAAAAATAATAGTCAAGTTCAAAATCTGAACTCAACTATTATTTTTTATTGGACTTTTTTTACAGCCCCTTTTT
>JBJEDY010000046.1:0-8829 GCA_051872535.1 Bacilli bacterium
GAGCAGAGGACTGAAAATCCTTGTGTCGCTGGTTCAATTCCCGCTGGAGCCACCATTGGCGAATTTGTTCGAACTATTCGAACTTAATATAAATTAAAAGAACTTGTCAAAAGTTCTTTTTTATGTTTTAGAATTACAAAAAGTAATGCTATAAGTAAAAGGATGATAATGATTAAAGAAAAGTTCAAAAAATCTTCCTTATTCACAAGCATCACCTCCTTAGTTAATGTTAGGAGGTTCAAAATGAATATAAGAAAAGTAAATAAAGAAGACTTTGATGATATATTAAATTTACAAAAAGTATTGTAACACTAATTTTTTAATGAAATAAGTGGGGTTATTTAGTGTTATAATATTAATTTTAATCACTTTTCGACAAAAATGTGATTATTTTGTCGAAATATTATACAAAAATGTGATAAAAATAAATATTTATTTTAAAAAAGTGTGATCTAATGTTAATAGAGGTGATAAACTATGCAAAGATTTATAATGGATAAATTAATAAATTGGAAAAATAGTAAGGATAGAAAACCTTTAATTTTAAAGGGGGCAAGACAAGTTGGGAAGACTTATATATTAAAAGAGTTTGGTGAAAATAATTATGATAATGTAGCTTATTTCAATTTTGATCATGATGAAGGATTAGCTAAATTATTTTCAAACACTAAAGACCCTAAAAGAATTATTGAGCAATTATCTTTAGCAAATGGTAAAAAAATAAATCCAAATTCAACTTTAATAATTTTTGATGAAATACAAGAATGTCCTAATGCATTAAACTCATTAAAATACTTTTGCGAAGAAGCAAGTGAGTATCATGTTGTTTGTGCAGGTTCACTTCTTGGAATAAGACTTTCTAAAACATCTTTTCCTGTAGGTAAAGTATATTTTCTAAATTTATATCCAATGACATTTAGTGAATTTTTAATTGCGGATGATTCAGAAAATTTAGTTGAAGTTATGAGACAAACTAAAAAGGTAAGTGAAATTCCTAAATTATTTGAAGATAGATTAATAGAAAAATTAAAAATTTATTATATTATTGGTGGCATGCCTGAAGCAGTATACAGCTGGGTCAATGATAAAGATATAGAAAAAGTAAATAAAATTCAAAAAAATATTTTAGACTCTTATGAAAATGATTTTTCAAAACATACTGATGCAAGTGAAGCAAATAAAATATCATTAATATGGAATAGAATACCATCACAGTTAGCAAGAGAAAATAAAAAGTTTGTGTATCAAGTAGTAAAAGAAGGTGCGCGGGCTAGGGAATATGAAAGTGCTTTAAATTGGTTAAATGATGCTAATTTGATTTCTAAATGTTATTTAGTAAATAAATGCGCTTTTCCTTTAAAAGCATATCATGATTTATCTGCTTATAAGATTTATATGAATGATATAGGTCTTTTAAGAAGAATGTCTAACTTAGATAGTAGAATTATTTTAGAAGGTAATAAACTTCTAGAAGAATTTAAAGGATCATTTACAGAAAACTATGTTGCTAATGTTTTAAATTATTTATTAGATGAATCACCTAATTATTATACTTTTGATAGAAATGAAATTGATTTTGTAATACAAAGAAATAATAAAATAATTCCTATAGAGGTTAAATCAGATAAAGGCACTAATCACAATAGTTTAACAAAATATAATGCTAAAAATGATAATGAAGTATCATTTAGATTTTCATTAAATAATTTAAGTAAAGATGGTAAAATAGTTAATATTCCGCTTTACTTTATAGAATATATTAATGAATTAAATTTAGATTAAAATGGAAGAGGTAATAAACATGGAAAAGAATATTGAAGAATTAACATTACTTTTAATGTATTTAACATCATGGGACGAAGAAAGTTTATATTATGATGAAGATGATAATTTGAATAAAGATATATTCAAAAATACTTGGAAAGGTTATTCTTTTGATGCTATTAATGAATTAACTGATAAAGGTTATCTATTTCCATCAAAACATAAAAATAAATCTGTTACATTAACTAAAGAGGGTCAAAAATTAGCTAAAGAATTAATGGAAAAATTTTTGAAGTAGTAGGTGTATATGATGGTTGATTATGAAGTAAAAGCAGAAGCAAATAGAAAAAGAAATGAAAAATATATTAAAGAATTTGAAGAATGGTTAAACGAAAAAAACTTTGTAAAGAAAACTATAAGGAAACACTTAAATAATGCCAGTTTATATATTAATGATTATTTGAATTATTATGATATTACTAAAGTAGAAGAAGGTATTAATTGTATTCATTCATTTTTAGATGGTTGGTTTATCGAAAAATGTCTTTGGGCTTCAAGAAATTCATTAAAAGAAACGGCAGCTAGTATAAAGAAATTTTATCAATATATGAGTGAAAATAATTATGTTAGCGTAGATGATTATAAAGAATTGTGTAGCTTTATTAAAGAAAGTATGAATGAATTTTTAGAGCAAGTTGATGCATTTGATAACGGAACATATTATGATATGTTTTAATTAGTGGAGGTAAAAAATATGGCAAAGGTATTAACATTTAAAGTGGGTATTGAGGGGTTAGAAGATAAGATATGGAGAAAAATAGAAATCACTGATAGAAGAACAGTTGCTGATTTAGCATATACTATTCTTGCTACATTTGATTCGCTTGCATATCATTTATATGATATAAAATATAAAAATAAAGTATATGATTGCTGGGTTTGTATAGAAGATGATCATAGTGATATTCCACCAATTAATGCTACTATTACTAAATTAAGTGATATTGGATTAAAGGAAAATGATACTATGGAAATGGAATATGATACAGGATCTACTACAACATTTAAAATAACTTATTTAGGTTGTTCTGATTTAGAAAAGGGAAAAGGGTCTCATTATCCATATATTATTGATGGTGAAGGAAGAGGTATGCTTGATGATATGTGTGATTTTGAACTTAAAGAAATAGTAGAAGATATTGATAAAAAAGGTTATTCAGAACATTATTTCACACCAGGATATGAACGAAGAATTAAATACGATTACAGAAATTTTGATATCAAAAATAATAATGCATTATTAAAGGGATTAGTTTTAGAAATTAAAAATGGTTATGAAGTAAGTGAGTAAATGGCAGAAATTAAATCGATAAGAGAAATTATCATCTTTGGATGTTGATGAACTTCCATCAAGAAATGAATTTAATGATGGATTTATTGATTGATTAAATTCTTCTAATAGAAAAAAATAATAAAATGTATGATATAAAATAGATAGAATTGATATTTATTAGATTCTATCTTTTTTGATATAAGTGTTCAAAATTTACTCTTGTATCGCACCACTAGCGAATCTGTTCAAATTATTCGAACGTATATAGTTCGTTTTTTTGCAAATAGATATTTAATTTATATTGTTTTTGCAAATGACAATATTGTATAATTCAAATGATAGGAGATAATTAAATTATGGATAAATTTGAATATATAAATAAATATTGTGAACTTATACAACAAGCTAATGAAAAAGAAGCTAAATTAGAAGTTTATGTGCAAAAATGGTTATCTGGAGAAAGTGGACTATCTTCTGATATATTGGAACAAACTATAACAACAGTAAATGATCAAATATCTCAAATTAGAGCTGAAGCAGAAAAATCAAAATCAGAATTTGATAGAATTTCTAAAGAAGAACAATTACAACAAGAACATCTTGAATCTTCAAAATCTGCTCAAATGAGATTGAGATATCAATTAGGCGTCGAAACAGATAAAATGGTTATTACTGGTGGAATTTTATCATCAAACGCAAGTGAATCTCATTTAATAGGAAGAGAAAAAACTTCCGAAGAGTTAGAAATGGATAGACAAATTGCACTTGCTACTTTGAGAGAGAAAGTTGCAAAAAAAGAAGTATCTTTGGCGCAAGCATCACAATTAAAAAATGATATTAAAAATTACTATGGTAATAATAATGAAATGACTCCTGGTAGACATATGTAAAAAAATCGCGAATAATTTGTTTTAAAAGCGTTTAGTTTTTTAATAACTAAACGCTTTTAAAGATTTATACAATATTGCCACTTTGAATAATTGATATGAACTTATCAAAGTTCGCTTTTATATAATTATAGAAACCATTTTGCTTATAAGAATTTTGATTTATTTTTTTTCTCTTTTAATTAATTTAGCATGTAATACTACTTTATCATTTTTGTCGTAACAAGTTGATAAAGTTAATATATTATCATTTTCATTAATTGATGTATTAAAGTTATAAGCGCTTCTATTAATTAAAATATTAGACCATTCTAAAAATTCTTCATTAGAATTAAAATTGATTTGAATATAATCATTAGTGGTTGGGATACGATAAACACTAAATACTTGCCATAATGTATTTTCTGTTTCTGTTGATATTTTTACTATATAATTATTTGAATCATTAAGCCAACCGCTAGACAAAATATTTTTTAAAGATCCAAACATTGTTTTATCAAGTCTACCATGAGCATAAATAATATTATTTTTATCTATTTCATTTTTATTGTTACGATAATCTAAAAATACCCATCCTGCAGAATTATATGATTTATTAAAAGTATGGGTTAAATAATATTTGTTATCATTTGTTTGAACAAATGGATAGTTAATGTTTGTACCATTAACTTGAATCCATCCAACAGTAGAGGAATTGATTTTTTTTAATTCGTTTAAATTAACATCAATTAAATTCATTTTGATATAATCCCAATAAGGATTAAAAGGAGGGATTTCTTCTGATTGTTCTATTATTTCAACATTTTCAACATTTTCTTCATTTTCAATTTCTTTAATTTCTACTATATCTTGAATTTTATTTACTTCATCTATTATTTCCTTTGAGTTTAACTTCCACTTTATAATATTAAAAATAGCAATAGATAATCCAATTAAACATATAATACCTATTATTAAAATTAATAAATTTAATTTTTTAAGTCTTATTTTTTTTATTTTCATTTTCTTACCTCGTTATCATTTTATCATTATTATATAAAAAAAATAATAATTTATAAAAAAAATATTTTAAATATAAGAAAAATATTGTATATTGATAGTAGGAGGAATGTATATGAAAAAAATATTAGGGGTATTTATTATTATGGTATGTACATTATTAATAGTTCCAGATAATGTATATGCAGAAGTTAATCATGAAGAATATTGGGATGAACACATTAAATTATTAGCACCAGATGGAACTAATGCAGTATTAAAAATGAAAAAACCAACAAATATGAGTGAAATTGATTTTGGAATAAATGGATATGTTCAAAATTTATTACAAACTGACGGATACTATATTTATTCAAGTTGTAATGAAGATTTACAAGATTGTTTTGTAGAAATAACATTAGATACTGAAAATGTAGAGGGATTAGAAGACTGGGGAAAAACATATGATGTTAAAATGACATTTGATGAACCTGAAAAAAATAGTGTAGTAGATAGTTATTTAGAAGAATTAAATAAGTTTGATGATATGGATCCAACAACTTATAATATTGTAGAAGATTTATCTCTTATAAATTATTATTTAACAAGTAATAAATCAGAATTATGGCATGCAGGAGCTGCAGGTAGAGCATTAAGATATAGTACAATTAATAATCTAACAAAAGGGTCAAATATTACATATTATATTGATATAAGAGCTGGAAACCAAGATGAAGAATTAATGTTTGAATCAGCATTTGGAGGACTTAGCTTATTTTATGATGGTAAGTTACAAGCAACTATAACTTCTGGAGTATATTTAAGAAGAGTAATATATATACCAGAAAATACTGAAAATACTAAAGAAGCTTATGTTGCAGCTGCTCAAAAAAGAATAAATGAATATTTAGGAAATGAAGAAGTAGAAGTAACTTATGGTGGATTAATTAGTAGTTTAACTGCTGCTGAAGATCCAGAGTGGGATGTAGAAAGTGATGGAAATTATTATAATATAAAAATTGGTAGTAGAACTTATAAGTTTTATATTGTAAAAGGAACAGATACACAATTAATAGAACCTACATATGTTGGATTAGATATAGATTCTAAAATTGAGATAACAAGTAAAGATTCTACAATACCTTTAGATACATCTATAATGGTTGAAAATGTAAATGATAATTCAATAAAAGATATAATTGGAACTGATAAATATAAAACTTATGATATTAGTTTATATTCGGCTGCTAAAGATGCTAAAATAGAAAAATTAAGTAATGGTAAGTTTTTAGTAAAAATACCAGTACCAACTGAGTTTACTGGTAGTGATTTAATAGTATATTACATAACATCAGATGGTAAAGTTGAAGAACATGAAGTTGTAGTAAAGGATGGATATGCAATATTTGAAACAAATCACTTTAGTAAATATTCATTAGCAGTAAAAACTAATAATACGATTACTAATAATGAAGAAACTAATAAAGAAACTATTGAAGAAAATCCAAATACATACGATGGAATTGTAACAAGTATTTTGATTGGTGTTATATCATTAATAGGATGTGTTGGATCTATAGTATATTTAAAAAAAAGAAGTAATATAAAAGGTTGCTAGAAATAGTAACTTTTTTATATTTAATAAATTTAATGTTCTTAAATAAAGAAAATAATATACTATATAATAAGGAGTTAATTTCGATGAAAAAACCTATTATCGGTATTGTTGGAAGAACTACAACATCAAAAAGTGGAGATAATTGTATTTGTTCTTGGGAAGAAATTAGATTAAGTATTATAAAGTGTGGGGGAATACCATTACTAATATTACCAACAAATGATATTGTATATGACAATTTAAATATTAATAATAAATCTTGTTTTACTAAACAACAAAAGGAAGATTTATATTCTATTGTTGGTATTTGTGATGGAATTATATTTCAAGGAGGAGTTTGTTGGTCTCGATACGATACTATTATTTTTAATTACGCTCTTAGTAAAGATGTTCCTATGTTAGGAATTTGTGCTGGTATGCAAATGATGGCTTGTGTAGATAAATACAATTCTTTTTCTGACTTAACTATTCCAAATTCTACAAAAATAAATCATCAAGAAAAAAATAAAAGGTATGTTCATAAAGTTAAAGTTATTAAGAATACTCTTTTATATGATATTGTAAAAACTAAAAGTTTAAATGTAAATAGTCGTCATAATTTCCATATTGATGGTGTGAAAAATTTTATTGTATCAGCTTATTCTTCAGATGGATTAATCGAAGCAATTGAATATCCTAACAAAAAGTTTGTTCTTGGTTTGCAATGGCATCCTGAATCATTGATATACTATGATATGTATGCTAATGAGATTTTTTTAAGATTTCTGAAAATATGTAAAAAAAATTCATAATTTTATTGACAATGTAAATTCTATTTGGTATAGTTAGTTATGTCCAGAGCAGTTAAGGGCGATTAGCTCAGTTGGTTAGAGCACCTGCCTTACAAGCAGGGGGTCATAGGTTCGAGTCCTATATCGCCCACCATTTTGTGCCGACTTAGCGTAACTGGCAGCGCAACTGACTTGTAATCAGTAGGTTGGGGGTTCGACTCCCTCAGTCGGCACCATTTCTTTTTGGAGGAATAGCGAAGTGGTCAAACGCGGCAGACTGTAAATCTGTTCTTTCGGGTTCCGTGGTTCAAATCCACGTTCCTCCACCATTTCTTATTGCCTCGTAGCCAAGTGGTAAGGCATCAGACTTTGACTCTGACATTCCGGTGGTTCGAGCCCACCCGAGGCAGCCATTTTAATTTTTGTCCTGTTAGCTCAGTCGGTAGAGCATTTGACTTTTAATCAAAGGGTCATGCGTTCAAGTCGCATACAGGACACCATCTGAATTATACAAGCAGTTATGCTTGTTTTTTATTGAAAAAAGTTATATACTTAAGATTAGAGAGGTTATGGTTTATATGGCAAAAGATAAGAAAAAGAAAATTGAAAATGTTGAAGAAATAGAAGAAGTTATTGAAACTGCAAATAATGAAGAAATAGAAGAATATAATGAAAAAGAAGTTACTATAATGGATATGCTTAATAGAATAGTTGTTTGTTTAATCATTATAGCTATTATATTGGCAATTAATACTATTGTATTAGTATGTAAGAGTGATAGTTCTGTAAAGAGTGAATCTACTACTACAACAGAAAATAGTGATGATTCAGGACTTAAAACTGATGAAGGTGGAAGTGGTTTTACTTGCATCGATGGATATGATTCAAGTATGTTTGAAAAAGTAGATTTAGATGGTGTTTTAGATTTATTTGATTCAAAAGGAATTTCTGTATTATATATTGGTCGTTGTGATTGCGGTGCTTGTGCAACATTTTTACCAACATTACAAAAAGCTCAAGAAGAATATGGTTTCACAACTCAATATTTTGACATTAATTATTTAGATTCTAAATCAGATGCTTTTGAAAAAGTTCAAAAGAAATTAACTAAAAAGTATGAAATGGTAGGACAAGATGGCTCAACTCAAACTGAAACATTTGGATATTGGATTGGTTATACACCAATGACAGTTATTATCAAAGATGGAAAACAAGTTGATGGTGAAATCGGAGCTATTGACTATGATACTTTAGCTAAAATGCTTGAAAATAGTGGATTATCTAAGTAATATATAAAGCAAAATGTGCATATTTTGCTTTTTTTATGCTAAAAAGGTTGATTTTTTCATAAAATAAATATATAATGATATTGCGTTTTGATTTAATGCGTTTAAAGGAATGCGCCCATAGCGCAATTGGATAGAGCGTTAGACTACGGATCTAAAGGTTAGGGGTTCGACTCCCTTTGGGCGCACCATT
>JBJEDY010000047.1:0-8749 GCA_051872535.1 Bacilli bacterium
AGAGATGGGTCCATTCTTAACCTATAATGATGGAGATGGAACGAGTAGATATCATAATAGTTGGTACGCTGACTATTCGTACTTCGTAGACTCGTCTAACCCTTGGTTCCATCGAGGCGGCGCTTGCTTCTTTGGTTTTCTAGCAAGCCAGTTCGGCTTCGGTAGGCACACGGGCACGTCTGTCAGCCACATTTCGTTCCGCCTCGTTCTCGCATAAAATAAGAAAGACATAAGGTCTTTTTTTAATTAAAATAATTTAACTTGTTATGTTATAATATAAAAAGGTGATTACAATATGGAATTAAAAGATTTAAAAGTTGTATTTATGGGGACTCCAGACTTTGCAGTTCCAATACTAAAAATGTTAATTGAAAATACCAATGTTGTTATGGTTGTAAGTCAACCAGATAAATTAGTTGGTCGAAAAAAAGTTTTAACACCAACACCTGTTAAAGAACTAGCAACAAATTATGGTATTGAAGTATATCAACCAGCAAAGATAAGTGATGATATCAATCCAATTATTAGAAAAAAACCAGATATCATTATTACTTGTGCTTATGGACAAATCGTTCCAAAACATTTACTTATGAGTCCTAATTATGGATGTATTAATGTCCATGCATCATTGCTTCCAGAATATCGAGGTGGAGCGCCAATTCACCGTTGCTTAATGGATGGAGCAGAAAAAACAGGTGTAACGATTATGTATATGGATGAAACCTTAGATACAGGAAATATTATTAATAGTAAAGAGTATATTATTGAAGATACAGATAATGTTGGAACTCTACATGAAAAATTAAGTGCTCTTGGTGCGGAATTACTTTTAAAAACATTGCCTAAAATAGTTGATGGAACAAATTTTGATATTCCACAAGATAATGAAATGGCAACATATGCTTATAATATAAAAAGAGAAGATGAACATATAAATTTTAATAAAACTAGTAAAGAAATATGGAACCATGTTAGAGCATTAAATCCATGGCCATTATCTAATACAATTATTGATGATGTTGAAATAAAAGTTTTAAATTGTCATATAGGTGAAAAAATAAGTGATTTGTCCCCAGGAACAATTTCTGTACTAAATAAGAAAGAGTTAGGAATTCAAACAATTGATGGAATCATTTATCTTGATCGAGTAAAACCTTTTGGTAAAAAAGAAATGGATATTACTGATTATATAAATGGTTTAGATAAAGAAAAAATATTGAATTCAATAGTTAAGTAATTATGAAAAAGAAAATTATCTGGATTATATATATTGTTATAATTATATTTGCAGTAATCTATTTTACGAAAATATCACCGCGTAATGAAAAAGAAGATATCAATGCTGAAGCACCTTTTGGATTGTATAAAGATATGATTTCAATGATTAGAAGAGAAAATTACTTTTTTGATTTTGATATTATTAGTAAAGACATAAAGATAAAATATATAGGAAAAAAAGATAAAACCAAAGAAGATAGTAATATTTTTTATGATGATAAAGTAGGGGAAGTTGTTGATTTAGAAAAATATATAGATTTGGATTTTATTAATCCTAACTATCTTTTTGATATATTAGAAGAAAACGAATATGAAATAAATAATAAGGACGAAACAAGAATTTTTGTTTATAATATTAGTATAAAAGATAAAGAAACAGAAATAAAAGTTAAAACTGATTTAGATAGTATTACAGATATTATTATTAATAATGATGATATAACATATGATTTAAAGTATGAAAATATTGGTTTTACAACAATAATTGACAACAGAAAATAGCTCTGTTATTATATAAAACAAGAAGAGGATTGAGTATGCAAGAGAATACTATTATGAAAATTGTGGTTAATTCAATTACATCTTTGAGATTATTAGGAACATTTTTAATGATTCCAATTTATTTATGTTTTGGTTGGCTAGTTACAGCAGTTGTAGCTGGAATTTTGTTTGCAACAGATTTCATAGATGGTACAATGGCACGTCATTTTCATGTTGAAACATTTTTTGGCAGTGTTCTAGATACAGTTGCTGATAAATCTTTTGCTATTATAATTCTTGCTATTCTTGCTTTTATTAATCCTTTATTTCTTATTTGTATTTTCCTTGAAATATGCATTTCTATTGTTAATTATAAAAGTATTCAAAAAGGAAATAATGTTCAAAGTAGTAAAATAGGCAAAATAAAGACTTTTATTCTTGATTTAACAGTTGTTATTACTTTAATAATAATGGCTTTAGATAATTTAGAAACTTTTGATTTTAATATACCATTTGAAATAATATCATTTATCATCGTTATGTCTACATCTTTAGCTCAAGTAATAACTTTAAGAGATTATATTATTAAGTCAATAAAAGGAGATATAACGAACAAGAAGTGTAAAGAAAAAAGGGGAACAGTATTAAAAACATATAATGAAATATTGTATATTTTATTTAATACTGAATTCTATCATAAACATCGTGCTGATAAACTATTAAACTTATTATATAAATGAAAAGAGTAAAGCTACTCTTTTTCTTTACATTAAAAATATTATAATTATTGACTAAGTAACTTCATTCTTGATATTCTATTAATAGAGAATAGGAGAGATGATTATGTCAAAGAAAAATACTTTAACAATTACAATAATTGGAATATTATTAATGATTGCTGTAACAATAGCAGTATCATATGCTTTTTGGAGTGTAACAAGAACACAAGAAAGTACCAATGTTATTACAACAGGGAACCTTAGCGTATCAATTAGTAGAGAAGAAAATGCTATCAATATAGAAAATGCTTATCCAATAAGTGATGAAGCGGGAGCAGCATTAACTCCATTTACATTTACAATAACAAATGATGGAGATACTTATACTGAATATACAGCTAACTTAGAAGTGTTAGCAGCTTCAACATTAAGTACAAATTTTGTAGCATTAAAATTAAACACTGATGATATTAAAATATTAAGTTCTTTACCAGAAGGAACTAAATCTATGGATACTTCTTTAGAATCAAGAACACTAGCAACTGGAGGATTAGATGCTGGTGAATCAGTAACTTATCAACTTCGTTTATGGATTGATAAAAGTGCTACTATAAATGATGATGTTCAAAATAAAAACTTTGAAACTAAAATTGTTGTATATGGTAAAGCTGTTACAAAACCAACTGCCTAGGAGATATAATGGCTCAAGCTATTAAAAAATATCGCTCATTATTATTGATTGTTGGATTAATATCTATAATTTGTGGATTAATAATTTTTACAATAATATTTACGAACTATCAAGAAGGGTCAAATTTTATTAAAGAATCTTCTCAAGTAGAAGGTTATGTCTTTAATGTTACTAGTTTAGGAAAAGATAAATATAGTTTTGAATATAAATATCGAGTAGATAATAAAGAATATAAAAAGTTCATATCTTCTATGAAATTAGTTAATGGCCTTAAAAATGATGATAAAATTACTGTTTATTATAACAAAGAAAAAGTAAATGAAAATATGATTAAAAAACCATCAATTAATGCTATTTATATAGCAGTTGCATTCCTTGTTGTTTTTGTTGCAATTGGTACAATAAATATTATTAAGTATTTTAAAAAGTAGTTATTCTTTATTATCATAACTACTTTTTTTTGATATAATTTTACTAGGTGATACACATGGATGATATAATTTATTTAAAAACAATTTGTGCAGAATTAGGATTTGGATCTTTATTAAGTATTCCAGAAAAGATAAGTAGTAATAAATATTCCAAAAGTTTTCATGTATCAACGGAAAATGGTGATTATGAAATAAAAATGCTTAATGCTAGTTTTACCAAAGATAAACTAAGAATTGAACAACTTAAAAGATCTGAAGATTTAATTAAAAAACTTAACTCTGCTAATGTTCCTTTAATAATGCCAATTTTAATACGTGGAAAATATCTTCAATTATTTGATCATAAATATTTTTATATCTATCCAATTATTGAAGGAACTATTCTTTCTTCTAAAGAAATATCTAAAGAACAATGTCGAATGATTGGGGAAGTTCTTCATAGAATTCATCATATTGATTATCAAACAGTTCCACCTTATACGAAACCATTTATGCATATTCGTTTTCGTAAATATTTACGTTTGGCAGAACATAAAGGAAGCTCTATATCTCAAGTTTTAGCAGAAAATATAAAATTATTAGAACGTTCTATAGAATCTTGTAATAATGCTATTAGTCGTTTGCCAGATGTTTTATCTATTACTTATAATTCTTTAAAATGTGATAATGTTGTTTGGAATCCTAAATTTTTTACACTACTTAATCCTGAATTAATTAATTACGGAAATCCCTATATTGAATTAATAAATGTTGCTTTTAGTTTTGCAGGTGGTGATGACAATAATATCGATTTTGATTTATTTGCTGCTTTCATAGATGGGTATTATGGTGAAATGCCTAAACCAATCATCAACTGGCGTGTTATATGTGATGCCGCCCTTAAAGATAAAATTTTCGGTATAGAAGATGACATAAAAAAAGCTTTATTAATTGATTACAATGATTTGGTTGAACAACAATTAGCTGAAAAAAGATTAGTTAAAAACATAAAGAATATTGCTTATTATAGTAAAGTAAAAGATGACTTAATAAAGAAACTTAGCTAAAATATCTTTTATTTGCAATAAAAAATATCTAAAACTCCATTTGGAGTTTTTTGAATAAAAAAATAATTATTAAGACATCATAAGTCTGAAAGGACTATGATATGAGCAAATATAAAGTTGATATAACTGGTATTAATACTAGTGAAATAAAAGTATTAAAAAATAATGAAATGGTTGAATTATTTAAAAGATACCAAAGTGGAGATAAATTAGCTAAAGATGAATTAGTAAATGGTAATCTGAAATTAGTCTTGAGTATTTTAAAAAAGTTTAATAATTCGCGTTTTAATATGGATGATCTTTTTCAAATTGGATGTGTTGGGTTAATTAAAGCTATTGATAATTTTGATTTATCACACAATGTTATGTTTAGTACTTATGCTGTACCTTTGATTGTTGGTGAAGTAAAACGTTATATTCGTGATAATACTGCAATGCGTATAAGTCGAAGTATCAAAGATTTAGGATATAAGATTTTAAAATTTAAGGAAGAGTATATTATGAATAATGGGGAAGAACCAAAAGATGAACAAATAGCAGAAGCTCTAGAAATTGAGAAATACCAGATATCAAATGCTTTAGATTCCTTAAAAGAACCAATGTCTATCTATGAACCTATATATAATGATGGTGGAGATACAATTTACTTAATGGATCAAATTGCTGATACGAAAGAAAATAAAGTTGATAAAGATATCTTAATTTCTTTACGAAAAGCACTTAATACAATTAAAGAAAGAGAAAGAGATATCTTAATTGAACGATATATAGTTGGTAAGACCCAAATGGAACTAGCTGATTCCTTAGGTATTTCTCAAGCTCAAATTTCTCGTATTGAAAAAAATGCAATCAATAATGTCAAAAGGTTAATCAAATAACAAAGTAAGAATAAACATATAATTAATAAAGGTGATTGTATGTATTTATCAGAACTGCAAACCAAGGATATTGTAAGTATTGTAGATGGACGAAGAATAGGGAGAATTATTGATGCTAAATTAGATAAAGAGGGTAAAATAACTCTATTAATTATTGAACCTAAAAAAGGACTTCGTAATTTTATGACTAATACTAATGATACAACTATTAATTATTCTGATATAAATAAAATAGGAGAAGATGTAATCTTAGTCAATATATGATATAATTACAAACGAGGTGCGATATGAATAAAAAGATTTTTGCTATTGCAATAATTACTTTATTAATAGATCAAATATCAAAAGGAGTTTTAGAAATCTATTTTAAATTAGGGGAAAGTGTAGCTATAGTTAAAGATTTCTTTTATATAACATATTATCAAAACACCGGAGCAGCTTGGAGTATATTTAGTGATAAGAGATATTTAATAATAATTATTTCATTAATTACAACAATTTTTATTTATAGATTTATGTATGTATTTAAGGAAAATACTCGTAATAATATTGCTTTTGGTTTATTAACTGGAGGAATAGTTGGTAATTTGTTAGATCGTGTTTTATTTGGATATGTACGAGATTTTTTTGATTTTTATATTTTTAAATATGATTATCCTGTATTTAACATAGCAGATATTGCTATCGTTATTGGAGGCTTATTATTAATTGTAGCTGTTATTAAAGGAGAAGATTTAGTAAATGCAAATAAAAGTAGTAGAAAATAGTAAAGTTCGTATTGATAAATATCTTAGTGAAAATACGGATTTTACGAGAAGTTTTATTGATCGTATGATAGATGATGAAGCAATCCTTGTAAATAATGAACCAGTAAAAAGTAGTTATAAATTAAAAAATAATGATATCATTGATATATTAGATGATTATCAAATCGAAACGTCAATAGCTCCAACGAAAATGAAACTTAATATTGTCTATGAAGATAGTGATATTATTGTTGTAAATAAACCAAGTGGTTTAGTAGTTCATCCAGGTAGTGGAAATTATACTAATACTTTAGTAAATGGTCTTATGTATTATACTAAGGAACTTAGTGATATTAATGGTGAAGAAAGGCCGGGAATAGTTCATCGTATTGATAAAGATACGAGTGGTTTATTATTGGTTGCCAAAAATAATAAAACGCATGCTATTCTAACAGATTATTTTAAAGAAAAAAAAGTTAAAAGAGAGTATATTGCATTATTAAATGGAGTTTTTCCTCATAATACGGCAACTATTGATGCCCCAATAGGTCGTGATAAAATAGATCGTAAAAGGATGACTGTAACTGATATAAATTCAAAGAATGCTGTAACTCATTTAAAAGTTTTAAAAAGATATAAGGAATACACTTTAGTAAGCTTGATTCTTGACACAGGTAGAACTCATCAAATAAGAGTCCACATGAAGTATATTGGTTATCCAGTTTATAACGATCCAGTATATGCAAATAAATCAGTAGGGAATTTTGGACAATTCTTACATTCCGCTAAAATGGATTTTGATCACCCAATTACTGGGGAACATATGCATTTTGAATGCCCTTTACCAGAAGAATTTCAAAGTTTTATTGATTCACTAGAAAAAGATAAAACAGAATAATGAAAAGGTAAATAGTATAAAGGAAATATGGTAATGATAATAATTTTAATTTATTATATGAAGTTTTTATTTCGTATATTAGAAAACCTGTATTTATAACTAGGAAAAACATAATTATTAAAGAAAATAGTAAATCTTTAAAATATATAAAGAAAACTAAAAAAATAAAAGATAATATATAATTTGATATTACAAAGTATAAAAAGTCTTTTTGATAGTTCCTTTTATAAATTGAATGCGTCATAACAATTGTTATTAAAGTTAGAACTACTAAATATACTTTGAACATATAATCACCTAGTTAATAATATGAAAACCTTTAATTTTTATGTGATTTATTGTATAATTAATAATCGAGGAGGCACATAATGAGTACTGTAGTAATGAAAAAAAATGATGATATTATAATGCGACTAGTTCACTATTTTATCACAGAAAAAGACTATGCACCAATTGTTGTAAATGGTGTTAAAGATGAAATATGGTTAGAAAATAGTGAAGGCCCATTTAAAATAATTCGTATTAATTCTAATTATATTCATAATAATGAACAATTTAATTTTGATATTTATAAAACAGAAAATGTTATGAAACAAATAAAGAAGAAAACAATGTCTTTTTCGGTAAATATTTTAAACATATTTTTAGATATTAATGATAATGTTGATATTAAAGATCGAAAACATTTTTCTAATTTAAAAATAGATACAATTGAAGACATCGAAAAACAAGATATAATAAAAGAAGCGTTTCCAGATCTTCATGATAAGTTATTGAAAGATGTTGATGGAATGGAATTAATTATTAACGTAACTAAAGATATTAATAAGAAAACAGAAGAAAGAAATAATTCTTATGAAAAAACATTCAAACCTAAAAAGATTATTGTTACAAAAGTATTAATTGCCCTTTGTATAGCAATGTTTGCTTTGACTTTATTTGCTGGTAGAGGAAGTATTACAAATAATATATTCTACATTTATGGATGTAATTTTGCTCCATTAGTTAGAACTAATATAGTTAATGTTTATCGATTTGTAACATGTGCCTTTTTACACGGTTCAATCTTACATTTACTTTGTAATATGTATGCTTTATTGGTAATTGGGACTCAAGTAGAAACATTCCTTGGTAAAGCGAAATTTATATTCATTTATCTAATTAGTGCTATAACTGGGAGTATGTTGTCGTTTGTTTTTACTAATGTTCCATCTATTGGAGCTTCAGGTGCTATATTCGGTTTAATGGGAAGTTTGTTATATTTTGGTTATCATTATAGATTGTATATTGGTCAAGCAATTAAGAGTCAAATTATTCCTATTATTATTTTAAATTTATTCTTAGGATTTACATTCGCTAATATTGATAATGCTGCACATATAGGTGGTTTAGTAGGAGGGTACTTAGCTACAGTTATCGTAGGTGTTAATGAAAAAAGTACAAAAAAAGAGAATATAAATGGATTAATTGTACTACTAATATTATGGGCGTTCTTAATGTATGTTGGATTATTTATGAAATAGATAGTTTGGTTCTATAATTTCTAGTGGGGAGTAATAAACTCCCTTTTAGAATTTTTAGT
>JBJEDY010000048.1:0-40804 GCA_051872535.1 Bacilli bacterium
ATTAGTAGTATCATTTTAACTAATGATAAGGTATCTTTTTAAAAAAGGATTAACAAAAGCATTAAAAAACTATGACAATTTACCATATATATGTTAAAATATTCTAAGTGAACATAACAATGATAAGGTGGTAAATATGGCAAAAATAATTTCATTAGTTAATCAAAAGGGTGGTGTTGGTAAAACAACATCTAGTATTAACTTAGCAGCAGCATTAGGTAAGGAAGGAAAAAAGACTTTATTAATTGACTTAGATCCACAAGGAAATGCTTCAACAGGATTAGGTTTATCTAATGGCGATATAAAACATGATATTTATGATGTAATGATTGGGACATGTGATATTAAAAATGCCATAATTAAAACAAAATATAAGAATTTATCTATCATTCCATCAACAATTAATCTTGCTGGAATAGATGTTGAGTTTGTTAAGAATATGTTAGAAGATAGTGGGTTTCATCAAAATGAACAATTACGTAATGCCGTAAAAGATATTAAAGAAGAATATGATTACATTATAATTGATTGTCAACCTTCTCTAGGGATATCTACAATGAACGCTCTTGTAGCAAGTGACTCTGTTATAATTCCAGTTCAATGTGAGTTCTTTGCTCTAGAAGGTATTACTCAACTATTAAATTCTATTATTATTGTTCAATCTAATATGAATCCAAATTTAAGAATTGAAGGAGTGCTTCTTACAATGTTAGATAGTAGAACAAATATTGGTTTAGAAGTAATTGAGGAAGTAAGAAAGTATTTTAAAAATAAAGTATTTAATACCATTATTCCAAGACTTGTAAGACTTGTTGAAGCACCAAGTCATGGTAAACCAATAAGTGATTATGATCCAACTAGTCGAGCAACAATGGCCTATCAAAATTTAGCAAGGGAAGTGATTGAAAGAGATGGAAACTAAAAGAAAAGCTTTAGGAAAAGGATTGGAACAACTTTTCTCCAATGAAAGAATTGATTTTGATAATTTTGAAAAAGAAATTGTTGAAACAGCAAAGCCTAGTGATATAGTTGAAATAAATATTGCAGATATTCGTAGTAATCCATATCAACCACGTAAGACTTTTGACGAAACAACTTTAAATGAATTAGCTGAATCAATAAAAGAACATGGTGTGGTTGAACCTATTATTGTCAAAAAGAGTATTAAAGGTTATGAATTAGTTGCAGGAGAAAGAAGAACTAAAGCTTCCAAAATAGCTGGTAAAACAACAATCCCTGCTATAGTTCGTGATTTTAATGATCAAGAAATGATGGAAATCGCTCTTATTGAAAATATTCAAAGAGAAGATTTAAATTCTATAGAAGAAGCTGAAGCTTATCAAAAAATTATTGATACTAACAACTTAACTCAAGAAGAGGTAGCTAAAAAATTTGGGAAAAGTAGAAGTTATATTACTAACTTATTAGGGTTATTAAGATTACCTGAAAGTACTAAAGAATTAGTTATTGAAGGCAAAATATCGATGAGTCACGCTCGGGCTTTATCAAAGTTGTCTGATCAGGAACAAATTGCTGAATTAGCGAATCGTATTATTGTAGAAGGTTTAAATGTTCGTGATATTGAAAGAATTTCAAGCAAAAAAGAAATAGAAAAAGTAAATCGCATTACAAGAACAAATTACTCTTTAGATAGAGCTTATCCATTATATGAAAATGTAATGCGTGAAAAAATTGGGACAAGAGTAAAAATTACTAATAAAAAAATTGAAATACCTTTTGATTCTGCAAAAGATTTAGAACGTATTTTAGAAATCTTAAACATCAATGTGGATGGTGAATAATCATGGAACTTCTTGAAAAAATAATAGATTTCATAACTAAGAAAGAAGTTTATTCAACAATTCTTTTCATTATATGTGGTTATTTAGTTTATAAATTTGTTAGTATATTTTTTGAAAAAATAATAGTATCAGGAAAAACTGAATATGAACGCAAAAAAAGAAAAACAATAATAGATTTATTTAAAAATATATTCAAATATTTAATAGTAATTTTAGTTGTTTTATTTATTCTTAATTTATATGGATACAACATCAAAACATTAGTAGCTGGATTAGGAATTGCTGCAACAGTATTAGGGTTGGCTTTGCAAGATGCATTAAAAGATTTAATCGGGGGAATCACAATAATTTTAGAGAATTATTATGTTACAGGAGATTATGTAAGATATAATAATTTTTCTGGAGAAGTAATTGAACTTTCCTTAAAATGTACAAAAATAAAATCATTTGATGGAGAAGTATTAACAATTGCTAACAGAAATGTGGTTGAAATTATTAATCTATCTCAAAAAGAAGCACATATTATGATAAGTATTCCTATTGCGTATGAAGAAGATATTGAAGATGTTGAAAAAGTAATCAATGATGTTATTTTACCAAAGAGTAACAATATTAAAGATGTTAGAAATGGTAGTGCAACATATTTGGGTATTGAAAAACTAGATAACTCATGTGTGAATTACCTAGTAAGTATAAATTGCAAACAAGAAAGTCAATGGCAGGTAAGAAGAGATTTTACTCGTCTAATTCTTTCTAGCTTGAAGGAAAATAAAATTAAAATCCCATACCCACAAATCGAGGTGCATAATGCAAAAGATTAATTTAAATGATAAAGTAATTATGAAAAAACAACATGCGTGTGGAACTAATTTATGGCAAATAGTTCGTATAGGGGTTGATATAAAAATAAAATGTATCAATTGTGGTCGCGAAATTCTCATGGATCGTATGGAGTTTGAAAAAAAACTAAAAAAGATTTTAGGTGAAAATCATGAAAATGAATAAATTGAAAGAAAAGATAACGCTAAATCCTATTATGACCTTTATTATTTTAATATTAGGAGTAATAATGCTAAGTTGGATATTAAACTTAGTTGGATTTAACGGAACTTATAATAAGATTAATCCTAGTACAGGAGAATATGTTCAAACAACTGAAGTAGTTGAATCACTAATAAGTATAGAAGGTATAAAATACATATTCAGTTCAACTGTATCTAACTTTGCAACATTTACTCCGCTTAGTATGCTTATTATTTCTCTAATAGGTATAGGGGTAATGGAAAAGAGTGGTTTTTTAAAAACAGCCATTACTCTTTTAACTAAACATAGTAAGAAGACAACAATTACATTCGTTTGGGTTTTACTATGTATTATTTCTACAATAACTGGAGACATTGCTTATGTAGTTGCAATACCATTAGGAGCTTTGATTTTTAGTTATGGAAGACGTAATCCAATACTCGGTGTTGTTGTAACATTTGCAGCTTTAACTTGTGGGTCAGGTATAAGTTTATTTGCTAGTTCTATAGATACAGCTTTAATGACAACAACTCTACAAAGTGCCAATGTTTTAGATAAATCATATACAATGTCAACATTAAGTTTCATTATAGCTATGACTTTTGCTATTATTGCCTTAGCTTTAGTTATTACACAAATAGCAGAAAAATATAGTGCTAACAATGTCGAAAAATATGAGTTTAAAGAAGAAAAGAAAGAATTTAAATTAGGAAAAAAAGAAGCTCGAGGATTATTGTTCAGTTTATCAGGAGGTATATTATATTTAATTATCTTTATCTATAATATTATTCCTGGGTTACCACTATCAGGTAAATTACTAGATGATACTCAAACCTATTATATTGATAAATTATTTAGTTATAATTCCTTCTTTAGTAATGGATTTGTTTTTATCGTAACGATGTTATTTATAATTTTAGGACTTCTATATGGTATTGGTGCTAGAACTATAAAAAATAATAATGATCTATGTGATGACTTAGGGCATTCATTAGATGGAACTGGAAAAATTCTAGTTAAAATTTTATTTGCATCTATTTTAATAAATGTTTTTAAGAAAAGTAATATTGGACCAGTTGTCGTAGCAACATTAGCAAATTTAATTAATTCTGTAAATATAACTGGAATTCCACTTATTATAGTATTATTCTTAATATCAGCTATAACAACTTTTTTAGTACCAAGTTCAACAACTAAATGGGCAATATTAGCATCTACTGCAATACCCGCATTTATGAATTCTGGATTAACACCAGAGTTTGCTCAAGTAGTATTTAGATTTGGAGAATGTGCTGCGATGGGATTGACGCCATTATTTGCTTATTATGTTATTTATCTATCTTATATTGAAAAATATAATCAAAATTCAAAACCAATAGCTATGTTTAGAACATTAAAATATCAACTTCCTTATAGTATTATAACCGGAATTACTCTAATCATAATTCTATTGGGAATGTACTTAACAGGTATACCTTTAGGAATAGAAAGCAAAATAATCATTTAAAACAATTGAATAATCAATTGTTTTTTTATATAATAGTTAAGAAATTGAGGTGAGTGCTATGGCACTAAAAGCAGGAATAGTTGGATTACCAAATGTTGGGAAATCAACATTATTTAATGCTATAACAAAACAAAATATATTAGCAGCAAACTTTCCATTTGCAACAATAGAACCAAATGTTGGTGTAGTTACTGTACCAGATTATCGTTTAGATAAATTAAATGAAATGTATAAACCTAAGAGTTTAGTACCAACTACATTTGAATTTACTGATATTGCTGGACTTGTAAAAGGAGCATCTAAAGGAGAAGGATTAGGAAATAAGTTTTTATCTCATATTCGTGAAGTAGATGCTATTGTTGAAGTAGTAAGATGTTTTGATAATACTGAAATAACCCATGTTGAGGGAACAACAGATCCGATTAGAGATATTGAAATAATTAATGCTGAATTAGTTTTATCAGATTTAGAAATAATTGAAAATAGGATTAGTAAAATTGAAAAAAAAGCAGAAACAACAAAAGATAAATTAGCGGTATTGGAATTAAATACCTTAAGAAAATCTCAAGAATCTTTATTAAATAATCAACCTTTAAGAAATGTTAAATATACTGATGATGAGTATGAATTAATAAGAACCTTTAATCTTATTACTTTAAAGAAAATTATCTATGTTGCAAATGTAAATGAAGAAGATGCTGCTAACGGCGAAAATGCTTATACTAAGAATGTATTTGAATATGCATCTAAAGAAGGATCACAAGTAGTAGTAATGTGTGCAAAGTTAGAAAGTGAATTATCTGAACTAACTGGTGAAGAAAAAGCAATCTTTCTATCAGATTTAGGAATCAAAGAAAGTGGACTAGATCAATTAATTAAAGCTACATACTCCTTATTAGGATTAAAAACCTTCTTTACTTCAGGAGTTGATGAAGTAAGAGCCTGGACATTCAAAACAGGAATGAAGGCTCCAGAATGTGCCGGGATTATCCATACTGATTTTCAAAGAGGATTTATAAAAGCAGAAGTAATGTCTTACGATGACTTAATAGCTTTAAAAGATGAAAAAGCTGTTAAAGAAGCTGGAAAACTTCGTTTAGAAGGAAAAGAATATGTTATGCAAGATGGAGATATATGTTACTTTAGATTTAATGTTACAAAATAAGGGCTTTAGTCCTTTTTTAAATGTGTTATAATAACTATAGAGGTATTAAGATATGAATGAGAAATATGAAAATATTATAATAAACTATCCAAAAAATTTAAAATCAACAGTAAATAAAATAAAGAAAGAATTAAATAGATTTATCGAAAAATATAAAAAGATATTAGTTCTTAATAGTCAAAAGGAAATAGAAGTTAATATCATTGAATGTGAAAATATTGATATTCGTGTTACAAACCGATTAATAAATGTTTTAATAACAAACAAAATTAATATTCGTGAAATATCTATAATGATAGAACTAAAGATACTTGATATTCTTTCTAAAGATAAAGTATATATTCCAGACTATGTTAAAGAACAAGTTGAACAAAGTTTTAATCTAAAGAGTAAAATTGAATCTAATAATGCTGCATCAGAAAAAATAGTTGCTGAGCTGAACAAAATGTGATAAAGTAATTCCCATACCAATTAGAAGGGGGTGGTAAGATGTCAAAAGAAGAACAAAACAATACCATTACATTTAATTATTTTTTGCATATGTTTGAAAATGAAGTATTAAAAAGAACAAAAGAGATATGTCTGAAAAAAGAAACATATTTAGAAGAAGATGACATTATTTATGTTGCAGAAGTATTACTAACTAATGAAGAAAAGATAAGAATCTACAATGAATCATTTTATGAAATACTAGTTAACTATTTATCGTTATCTGAAAACAAAGAGTTAACTATAGTACCTTCTAATCCAATTACTTTATGTTGTTTAATACTAAATAGTTTAGAAGATAATAAATATAAAGAAAGTTTTTTACTATCAGTGCAATTTATTATTAAGAGATATCTAAGTTTATTAGATAAAGGAGATCCAACACTAAGTTCTAGGGATACTAAAGATAAAGAAAAGTTATTTACTATTACATATGATTCCAATAGTAGAATGAATGACTTTGAAAGTAATAATATGTCTTTAGAGGAACAGGATGAAACTATGCTTAAAATATTAAAACTATCTTTAGAAGGCAAAGATATTAATTTACCAGATATTAAAATAATCAATCGTAAAGATATATAATAAGTAAACATATACTTATAATAAGTAAAATAAATGTTTACTTATTTTTTATCTAATGCTATAATACTAAGCGAGTATTAATTTACTCCTTGCTTCATATTTTATGAAGCCGAAGAGACCATAAGGAGGTGTAGAATAATGAACAAATACGAAATGATGTTTATCGTTAAAGCTACAATGGAAAGTGAACAAGTAAAAGCAACAGCTGATTCGATACAAAAAATTGTTACATCTGCTAAATCTAAAGTAGTTGAATTCAAAGAATTAGGTGAAAAAAAATTAGCTTATCCTATAAAAAAAGAAATTAACGGTTATTACTTCGTAATGCAAGTTGAAGCAACTAGTGAAGTTATTGCTGAATTAGATCGTAGAGTTTCTCTTGATGAATCAGTATTAAGACATTTAATTATTAAATTAGACGAGGAGTAATAAAAATTATGAACAAAGCAATACTAATCGGAAGATTAACTAGAGATCCAGAAATGCGTACTACTTCTTCTGGAACAGCTACTACAAGCTTTACAGTAGCTGTAACAAGAACTTTTGCTAATCAAAATGGTGAAAGAGAAGCTGATTTTATTAATTGTGTAGCATGGCGTAAGCAAGCTGAAAATATAGCAAAATACTGTTCTAAAGGTTCACAAGTAGCAGTTGAAGGAAGAATTCAAACAAGAAGTTATGATGCTCAAGATGGGACAAAAAGATATATTACAGAAGTTATAGCTGACAATGTTACATTTTTAGGAAGTAAAGGAAGTAATGAAGGATTCTCTGGAAATACAAATTTTGGGTCAAATCCTGATTTAGAAACTACTGATGTAAGTGAAGATCCATTTAAGGACTTCGGTGAAGAAGTAGCTCTTTCAGATGATGATCTACCATTCTAAGAAGGAGGATTATATTAATGGCTGAATTTTATCGTAAGAAAAAGAAAATTTGTCAAATGTGTGCTGGAAAAAGTGTTGATTATAAAGATGTTATGATTGTTTCTAAATATATTAATGAAAAAGGCAAAATTATGCCAAGAAGAATGACAGGAGCATGTGCTAAACATCAAAGACATATTGCACAACAAATTAAATGGGCAAGATTTATGGCTTTAATACCATATGTTAAATAAAATATATAAACTATCAAACTATTAACACTGTTAATAGTTTTTATATACAATAAAAAAGCGGTTTACTTAACTAGTAAATCGCTAATTTTATTTACATCACCAGCACCAAGAGTAATTATTATATCATCATTATGAACTCTATCTTTTAAGTAGTTAACAATCTCATTATAATCACTAATATGAATTGCATCCTTGTTGATAAGTTTTAATTTATCCACAATCATATCTGGAGTTATTCCCATAGTATTAACATCTCTAGCTGCAAAAATATCAATAACTATTATATGATCAAATGTCTTAAGACTATTAACAAAACCGTCTTGATGTTCAAAAACTCTATTATAAGTATGACCTTCCCAAATTGCCCAAGATTCATTATGCTTTTTCTCTTTAATGGCTTTAGCAACAGCATCAATTTCAGTTGGATGATGACCATAATCATCATAAACTTTAGCACCATTAAATATACCTTTATATTCTAATCTTCTTGAAGCACCTTTATAACTTAATAAACCTTTTTGAATATCTTCAAACTTAATTCCATATTGATCACATAATGCAATACAACATAATGCATTACGAACCATATGAAGTCCAGAAACACCAAGCTCAATATTGCCCATTAATATATTCTTTTTATAAACTGAAAAGATTGCACACCCTTCATAATTAAAGCTAATATCTCTAGCCATATACATAGCATCTTGATCAATCCCAGTTGTTATTACTTTTGCTTGTGTATAATTACCAAGTTTTGCACAACGTTCATCATCACTATTAACAACCAGATAACCATCACTAGGTAGATGACTTACATATTTTTGAAAAGACTTCTCAATATTATCAATTGTTTTAAAATAATCTAAATGATCATTATCAATGTTTAAAACAATAGCACTCTTTTGATTAAAGTTTAAATAACTATCATGATATTCACACGCTTCAATAATAAAAGTATCACTTTTACCAACAAGGTAATTTCCATTAATTCTTGGAAGTACTGAACCAACTTGAATAGATGGATCCATATTGCCTTCTAAAAAACAACTTGCAACCATTGATGTTGTACTCGTCTTGCCATGTGTTCCAGATATACCAATTGTATTTGCAAATAGTTGTGTAATATATCCCAAAAATAAACCACGTTCAACACAAGGAATATTTAATGCACGGGCTTTAACTAATTCTGGATTATCATCACTAATTGCTGCTGTATAAACTACTAAATCAAAACTATCATCAATATTATCTTCTACTTGCCCAATATTAACTTTAATTCCACTACTTATAAGCTTGTTAGTATATTTAGATTCTGCATTATCGCTACCTGTAATTATAAAGCCCCAACTAAGTAGTATTTCTGCAATGCCACTCATACTAACTCCGCCGATACCTATCATATAAATATTTTTATAATCATTAATATTCATAATACACCTCAGTCACTACTAAATTATAACATATTTAATAGTATTATATTCAAATATTTATCATATTATAAAGTTTTCAATTTTCTTTTTTTTTGATATAATTAAACACAAGCACGTGATTGGAGTGAGAATATGAAAGTAATACTACTTGCAGATGTAAAAAAACAAGGTAAAAAAGATGAAATTATTGACGTTAGTGAAGGATATGCAATGAATTATTTAATAAAAAATGGTTTAGCAGTACCAGCTAATGAAGGAAACAAAAAACAACTAAATCGCGTTTTAGAAAATCGTAAACAAGATGAACTAGACTTAATTGCCAAATGTGAAGAGCTTGCTAAAAAATTAGCAACAGTTAATCTTACTTTTAAAGTGAAAACGGGTGCTCAAGATAAAGTATTTGGTAATATTTCATCAAAACAAATAAATGAAGAACTAAAAAATAAAGGATATAATATTGATAAAAAGAAAATACGTGTTACGACACCTATAGATGTTCTAGGAACTCATAATGTGGAAATAGAATTACATAAAAAAGTAATTGCAACTATTAAAGTAACATTGACAAAGTAGGTGATAATATGGCAAATAGACAAATGCCCCAAAACTTAGAAGCGGAAATGAGTGTATTAGGAGTAGCATTTTTAAATAAGAATGCCCTTAGTAAAATATGTGAAGAACTAACAGAAGATATGTTTTATAGTGAACAAAATCAAAAACTGTATTCGGCTATCAAATCATTATATGAATCTAGAACTCCTATTGATATCACAACTGTAAAAGAAGAATTAGATAAAAAGAAAAATCTAACTGTTGTAGGGGGATTAGAATATATCTCTGAGGTAATTGATTCTGTAGCAACAGCAGCTAATTTAGATTACTATATCCAAATTGTTAAAGAAAAGTACACAATTAGAAACTTGATTGATACTGCAACTTCTATTGTAACAGATGCCTATGAAGATGAAGAAAATGTAACATCTTTATTAGATAATGCTGAAAAGAATATTTTAAATGTTGTAAGAACAAGACAAACATCGGAGTTTGCTAAAATTTCTGATGTTTTAGCTAAATCTAAAGAAAATCTTGAATCATTAGCTCAAAATCATAATGCTATAACTGGTATTGAAACAGGTTTTTATGAATTAGACAAAGCATCAGCTGGATTGCACGAAGGTGAATTAATCATCATTGCTGCTCGTCCAGGTATGGGTAAAACAGCTTTTGCGTTAAATATTGCAACTAATGCTGCTTTTAGTACTAAAAAAGCTGTTGCTATATTTAACCTAGAAATGCCTGCAGAACAATTAGTAAACAGAATGATTAGTGCTGTCGGTCAAATTGATTCGTATAAATTGCAAACAGGTATATTAGAACATAATGACTGGAAAAGATACAATGAAGCAATGAGTCAATTAGGAGATACTAATATATATATTGAAGATAACGCAGGTATTACTTCATCTGAAATTAGGGCCAAATGTCGTCGTTTAGCTTCTTCTGAAGAAGGATTAGGACTAGTTGTAATAGATTACTTACAGTTAGTTACATCAGGTGGAAAAAGACCTGAATCACGTCAACAAGAAGTATCTGAAATATCTAGATCACTTAAGACTATGGCCATGGAATTAAAAGTTCCTGTAATTGCTTTAGCTCAACTTTCACGTAATGCTGAAAAACGAGAAAATAATCAACCTATGTTAGCAGATTTACGTGAATCAGGTTCTATTGAACAAGATGCCGATATGGTTTTATTTATAAATCGTAATGATTATTTTAAAGCAAAAGGTGAATTAAATAAAGAAAAGAATGTTCCATGTGATATAATAATAGCGAAACATCGTAAAGGTTCAACAGGTAAGTTCCAATTACTATTTGAACTTAATATGAGTAATTTTAGAAATTACATTAAAACTGATGCAGATAAGGAAGAAGAATAATATGAAGGGAAATAAAAAGAATAGTATTATACCTTGTGCAGTTGTAATTACTTTTTTATCTATTTTAATAAGTGTAAGTTTTTTTTCAAATGATGAATTTGCTAAGCCGAATACAATATATCAAATTTATCTAGATGGCGAAAAAATAGGTCTTATTGAAGATAAAGAAAAATTGTACAACTTGATAAATGAGGAACAAAGTGATATTAAAGATAGTTATTCAGTTGATCAAGTGTATCCGCCAAATGGATTCTCTATTGAAAAATATACTACATACAAAGATAATATTACTGAAGTATCAACTATTTATGAAAAAATAAAAGAGGAAAAAGACTTTACAATAAAAGGATATACAATTACTATCAAACCACAAAAAACTGAAGATAGTGAAGGAAATCCTTTATCAGAAGAAGATATGGCTCCTAAGTATATTCATGTCTTAGAAAAAGAAATATTTGATGAAGCTATTCACAAGTTTGTAACAACATTTTTATCAGAAGAACAATACAATAATTATATAAATGGTACTCAACCAGAAGTAGTAGATATTGGAAAACTTATTGAAACAATGAACTTCTTAGAAGTTATAACAGTAAAAGAATCTTATATTAGTGTTGATGAAAAAATCTATACTGATGTTAATGATTTGACCCATTATCTATTATATGGAAATGAAACTAAAGAAGAAGAGTATATTGTAAAAAAAGGAGACACAGTCTCATCTATAAGTTACGATAATAAGATTAATGAACAAGAATTCTTAATAGCAAATCCAGATATACCAGATGAAAATACAATATTAGCAATAGGTCGAAAAGTAACAATTGCTATTATCAATCCTCAGTTAACTCTATCTTATGATGCACAGATTACTGAAGATCAAGAAATACCTTATGAAACAGAAACAAGAGTAGATTATTCAAAATGGTATGGATATCAACAAGTAATTCAACCCGGTATTAATGGTGTAAGACGTATTACTAAGAGTGTTCGTATTGAAAATGGTGCAGAGTTATCTGGAGCAAATATCACTAACCAAAAAGTAATAAAATCAGCTCAAAATAAAATTGTTGTTGTAGGTCGAAAAACTGTTAGTGTTGAACAACCAATTGATGTTGACCCTAATGCTTCATGGGCATGGCCAACTATTACACCTTATGTTATTACCAGTCCATACGGATATCGTGGTGGTACATTACATAATGGAATGGATATTTCTGGTACTGGTGCTGGGTCACCGATTTATGCAATTTTAGATGGTGAAGTAATCATCGCTCAATATGGTGGACCAATGGGTCGTAATTCTGGTAATAATGTTGTTATTAAACATGACAATGGTTATTATTCAGTCTATGCCCACTTACAATCAATTAGTGTTAAACCTGGTGACCGTGTAACTAAGAAACAAAGAATTGGTGGAATGGGTAGAACTGGTTTAACTACTGGTACTCACTTACATTTATCAGTTTCTGTTGGAATGCCTTACACAGCTGGTTACTATTTTATAAATCCAAAGACTTTATGGAATATGCGATAATGAAGACATGTGTATTAGCAAGTGGATCAGAAGGAAATTGTGTTTATATAGAAACAACAAAACATAAAATCCTAGCTGATATAGGAACAAATGTCAAATATATTAGAGAAAGATTAGAAGAAATAGATGTTGATATAAAAGATATTGAATACGTTATCATAACTCATGTACATAGTGATCATATTAAAGCACTAAATACATTTATTAATAAATATAATGCCACTATTATGGTAACTCAAAAAATGTATGAAGAAATAGAGTGTCTACATGATTATGATAACATTATCTTATATGATGATGATATTTTCTTAGATGGATTAAAAATAGCTGTAATCAAAACTAGTCATGATGCAAGTGATTCAAGAAATTTTATTTTTACTAGTGATGGGAAATCAGTTGCTTATATAACTGATACTGGTTATTTAAATCAAAAATATTTTCGTGTCTTATCTAATTTAAATGTTTACTTATTTGAAAGCAATCATGATATTGAAATGCTTATGAATGGTCCATATCCAAAATGGTTGAAAGATCGTGTAGTTGGTGCAACAGGACATCTATCTAATAAAGACTCGTCTATTTATCTAGCTAAGTTAATCGGTCCAAATACTAAAAAAATAATTCTAACGCATTTAAGTAAACATAATAATACAGAAGAAATAGCTTTGGAAACAATCAATAATACTTTTAAAGAATATAATGTAGAGTTTAGTAATATAAGTTGTGCAAGACAAAAAGAAAAAAGCGAGTTGATTGAATTATGATAAAAATAATATGTGTAGGCAAAATAAAAGAGAATTATTTAAATGATATGATAGATGATTACTTAAATAGAATATCCAAGTATCATAAAATTGAAATAATTGCAGTAAAAGATGAAAACACTTTAGAAAAAGAAAAGGAAAGTATTCTAAAACACATTAATAAACAAGACTATATAATAACATTAGAAATAGAAGGAAATGAATTATCTAGTACAGAACTAGCTAAAAAGATTGACTCAATCTTCATTAATCATGGTACTATTACCTTTATTATAGGTAGTTCATTAGGTATTCATAAAGATATAAAAGCTTTATCAGATTATAGATTATCTTTTTCAAAAATGACATTTCCTCATGGATTATTTCGTGGTGTGCTACTAGAACAAATATATCGATCATTTAAAATAAATAATAATGAAACATATCATAAATAAAAAACAATATAATTGAAATAATAAAAGTTGGATGTGATAAAATGATTGGAAATGATTGGGATGAGATTTTGAGCCTTATTTGGAATAGTGATGGTTTCAAAAAATTTATAAGTATTATTAATAATGAGTACAAGAATAAAACAATTTATCCACCTAAAAACTATATCTTTAATGCTTTAAAATTAACCCCATACAATAAAGTTAAAATTGTAATAGTTGGTCAAGATCCTTATCACGGAGTTGGAGAAGCTCATGGTTTATCATTTTCTGTTCAAGATGGTATAAAAGTTCCACCATCGCTAAAGAATATTTACAAAGAACAATATACGGACTTAGGTATTATTCAACCAGATAATGGGAACTTAACTAAATGGGCAGAACAAGGAGTTCTTCTTTTAAATGCAGTATTAACAGTTGAAAAAGATAAACCAGCATCTCATCGTAACTTAGGATGGGAAAGATTAACTGATTATATTATTAAAGAACTTAATCTAAAAAAAGAACCAATTGTTTTTATTCTCTGGGGAAACTTTGCCAGAGAAAAGAAAAAATATATAACAAATAAAAATCACTTGATAATAGAGTCTCCACATCCATCTCCGTTTAGTGCTAATTCTGGTTTTTTTGGTAGTCGTCCATTTTCAAAAGCAAATGCATACTTAGAAAGCAAAGGTATCAAACCAATTGACTGGAATTTAAACAAATAAAAAGTTCACAATGATGGGATAATTCATCCATTGTGAACTTTTTAATTTTCATAAGTAATAATTTACTATCTTGGAAATTATAATTTAAAATCATCAATAATATCATCCTGCATATCCTTACCATCAAAGAAAGGTTTAACTTTAATGTTATGCATTCTAGCAATTAAATTTGATGGAAACTTTCTTACCGCATCATTTGTATACCCCATATACTTATTGTAGTAAGCTTTAGCGGCTTGGATCTTTTCGTCAGTTGTTCTAATATCAGTCATTATTTTTTTTAAATCTTTATTTTCGTTTACTTTGTCATAATCACTTTTAATTTGTTTAATAAGTAATACAGTTTCTGTAAGTCTTCTATCTAAGTCAAAATTACTTATTCTCTCATCCTTTAATTTATCAAAATCTTTAAAAGCCTTTTTATTACCAACAACACTTTCGATAATATTAATAGCTTCATTAATTAGATCATATCTATTCCTTAAAGTTTCATCAATAATAGCTTCTGCTTGTTCAACTCTTGTTGTATAGTGTTGTAAATTATTATAAAGAATAATATATCCAATTCCTAGACCGCATATAAAAACAAATAATAATAAAATAGTATAAACGATAACCATTCTATCTACCTCTATTCTAAAAATATTATAGCATAAAAAATAGTTTTACAATGATATAATATTATAATAAAATGTAAAAAGGTGATAAAAATGCAAATAACTTGTTTAATTGTTGGACCACTACAAACCAATTGCTATCTTTTAGAAAAAGATAATGAAGTTTTAATTATTGATCCTGGCGATGATTTTTCCAAAATTGATAATGCTGTAAAAGATAAAAAAGTTGTAGGGTGTCTTCTTACCCATAGTCATTTTGATCATGTTGGGGCGTTAGAAGAAGTTCTAAATAAATATCATTTAAATGTTAATAGTTATAAAGGAAATACTTTTAAATATGAGACATTAAGAACAAAAGGCCATACTGATGATTCTATAACTTTCTACTTTAAAGAAGAAAAGGTAATGTTTTGTGGTGATTTTATTTTTTATCATAGTATTGGTAGAACTGATATTGGTGGAAATACTATAGATATGAAAAAAAGTCTAGAAATGATTTCATCTTATCCTAATGATATAACAATTTATCCAGGACACGGAATATCAACAAATTTAGGGGAAGAAAAAAAACGTTTTAGTTTATATTACTAAAATGTTTTTTCTGAATATGCATGACTATAATTGATTTTTTCATCAAAATCAACATAATTTAAATAAATCATTAGAATTAGAAACCAATGCCCGGTAGTTGGGTCGCTAATAATTAAATGATCTCGTCCAGCTTCTTCAATAATACCTTTAAACTTTCGATCGCGCCATTCTGTAGAATCAGGAAAACTTACATAAGCTGTTACTTTTTTTCCTTTGTTAAGTCTTAAAATATTTTCAATGTAACTTTGTTCCATTGGCATTTCTGCATTTTTATTAGCATAGTAGTTATTTTCAAAACTATCACTATTACTATTAGTACTATTAGGAAAAGTTGGATTTGGATAATAAGATCCGTTCATAATTTCACCTCAATTTAACTATATGCGAATAATCAAAAATATAGTATACTTAATAGTAGGTGACTAGTATGGATTACAAGGAAATATTAAAACAAATATCTAAGAAAAATTTTTGGATAAGAAATTTAATTATGATTATGGCTGTCTTTGTACTTGCTATTAACTATAATGTTTTCTTTTTACATAATAATTTAGTAGTTGGTGGAACAAGTGGCATAGCAACTATTATTCATTCTTTAACTGGTTTATCTCCATCAAAGTTTATATTTATCTTTAATTTTGTTCTAATTTTGATAAGTTTTATACTTCTTGGTAAAGAAAAAACTTCTAAAACAATAATTGGATCAATGATATATCCCGTTTTTGTAGAATTATCTATTCCGTTATGCAATAAAATAATACCTTATACTAACTTTGATAATATGTTCTTAACTATATTAGTAGCAGCATTAATATTTGGTATATGCAATGGTGTTATTTATAAAACGGGGTATACAACAGGCGGAGCAGACATTTTAATGCAAATAGTTAATAAATATTTCTTAATTCCCACAGGTAAGTCATCATTTTTTGTTAACTTCTTCATAGTTGGTGCTGGTGGTTTAGTCTTTGGATGGACAAAAGTTTTATATGCTATAATTATTATTGTTATCAACACCATAATTGTTGACCGAATGTTAATTGGTATCTCTGATAGCAAAATGTTCTTTATCTATACTAGTAAAGAAAGTGAAGTAGCAGGTTTCATTATAAATGAAATTCATGCTGGATATACAATATTAACAACAGAAGGTGGATATTCTAAAACAAAAAGAAAAATGATTATGTGTGTCGTACCAACTAAAGATTACTACCTATTTAAAGAATCTGTACTTCAAATAGACCCTAATGCTTTTTTCGTTATTAGCGATTGTTATGAAGTATCTGGCGGATTTAAAAGGACAAATTTACCATTTATTTAGTGGTTTTTTTGTGGTATAATTGCTTACATAGTAGGTGGTAAAAGTGCGTTTTATTGAAATAAAGAATTGTTATAAAATATATAAAAATGGTGTAACAGCTTTAGCCGATTTATCATTGAGAATTGATAAAGGAGAGTTCGTCTTTATTATTGGCCCTACAGGAAGCGGAAAATCAACTTTAATTAAGACATTATATCGTGAAGAAAAACCAACAAAAGGGGAAGTAAATGTTGGAGGAATCAATGTTGCCAAATTAAGAAATGGTAGTGTTTATAAAATACGTCGTAAATTAGGAATAGTTTTTCAAGACTTTAAACTATTACCTAAACTAACAGTTTATGAAAATGTTGCTTTTGGGTTAGAAAGTTTAGGCCTAAAAGAAAGCGTTATTAAACCTAAAGTATTACTTGCTTTAGAACGAGTTGGTTTAAAAGAAAAGACAAGAAGTTTTCCTAATCAATTATCTGGTGGGGAACAACAAAGAGTTTGTATAGCAAGAGCTATTGTCAATGAACCAAAACTTTTAATTTGTGATGAACCAACAGGAAACCTAGATCCAGCAACTAGTAAAGAAGTTATGAAAGTAATTGATAATATTAATAAAGAATTAGGTACAACTATTATTATGGCAACACACGATAAAGAAATAGTTAACTCAATGAAAAAAAGAGTTATAACTATAGAACAAGGAGTTATAACTAGCGATGTTATGAAAGGAAAGTACAAAGTAAATGAGAGCAATTAGAGTATTAGGAAGAAATATAAATAATGCTTTTAAAAGCGTTTTTCGTAATCTAAGTCTTAGTTTAGCTTCTATTATTTGTACTACGATTACCTTAATTATTGTTTCTGTAGCTGTATTAATAACAGTTAACTTAAATAGCTTTACTAAGGATTTAGAAAATGAAATAACAATTGTAGTTTTCTTAGATAGAGGTATAAATGAAGAACAAATAGAATCAGTAAAAAATAAAATATTAGCTTTAGACAATGTTGCTAAAGATACAATCGAAACTAAAACAGCAGAAGAAGTTAAAAATGAATTAATGAATGAACATGACTCATTCAAAAACATTATGAGTACATGGACAAAAGAAAATAATCCACTTCAACCAGAAATAATAGTTTCAGTTGAAGACGTAAAAGATATCGGTAAAACAGAAGAAGAGATTAATAAGTTAGAATTAGTAAATCATACTCAATGTGGAGAACAAATGGTTAAAGAACTACTATCAGTATTTAATATAGTTCACAATATAACTATTGGTATTATTATTTCCCTTATAGTTGTAACAGTCTTCTTAATTTGTAATACAATAAAATTAACAATTTTTTCAAGAAGAAGTGAAATAGATATAATGCGCTTAGTAGGAACAAGTAATACTGTTATTAAACTACCATTTGTTATCGAAGGTTTATTTTTAGGAATAGCTGGGTCAATTATTCCAATTGTTTTAACAGTATATGGATATATAATTGCCTATGATAAATTAGGTGGGTACTTTACATCTAGCATAATTAAAATGGTTAAACCAATGCCACTTATTATCTACGATTCATTATTACTATTAATTATCGGTTCAGTAGTTGGTATGATAGGAAGCTACAGTTCTGTTAGAAAGTATTTGAAAATATAATGAAGAAAATAATTAATTTCATTCTAATCTTTTGTTTATTACTAACTTGTGTAGCACCTATCACTACCCAAGCAGCACCTAAAACATTAAAAGATTACAAGAATGAATTAGCAGCTTTAAAAAATAAACAACAGGAAAATAATCGTTTAACTAATGCTGCTATTGCCGAAATTAACTCTAAGAGAAATGCTATTATTCAAGCTAATAACGATATTGAAGCCAATGAAGGTAAAGTTGAGGAAGCTAAAGAGAAAGTTGAACAAAGTAAAAAAGATATTGAAATAAAAACTCAAGAGTTATATGACTTATTTACATACACACAAAGTGTTGATACTGAACAAGTATATTTACAATTTGTTATGGAAGCAGACTCTATTGCTGACTTTATTGAACGAAGTGCTATTATTGATCAATTAGCAAATTACCAAGAAGAAGAATTAAGCCGTCTTGAAAACCTAATTAAAATTAATGAAAGTCTTCAAGTAACTCTTGAAGAAGAAAATGTTGCTTTAGAAAATTCTATAACTCAATATGAAAAGAAAATTACAGAATTAGAAGCTTATATGAATTCGCTTGCATCTGTAGGTCTTGATTATAAACAACAAATAAAAGCTCAAGAAGAATTGATTGCAATCTACGAAAAAGCAGGATGTACTGATAATGATTCTGTTGATGTCTGTTATTATAGCAAATTATATAATGCTAAAAATTTCATTAAACCATTATCAAGCGCTGTTGTAACCCAAGCTTATTCTGCTTCCCATAATGGAATTGACTTAAGTGGTTCAGGTATTTCTGGACAACCAATCTATGCTCCAGCAGCTGGAGTAGTAGCATCAGCTACTTATAAAAATAAATGTGGTGGAAATATTGTTCATATTCATCATTACATTAATGGAGTAGCCTATACTACTACATATGGGCATATGAAAGAAATCTATGTTAAACCTGGTCAAACTGTTGATGCTACAACTGTTATTGGTACAGTAGGTGGGGGAAGAGATACTTGGTCTTATGATTCTTGTACTACGGGTGCCCACTTACATTACACTGTAGCAAAAGGGCATTACTTATCCAATGGTACTGATGGTTATACTAGTTGGAGTACTTTTTCAAAAAACTGGTATCCATCTGGAAATGAAGAATTAACTGGTATTAAAAATTATCGAGGATATCGTTGGACAAGAAGATATTGATATGAAGACTGCAAACAGCAGTCTTTTTTCTTCCCTAAATATATGATAATATATTAATTAGAAAGTTAGGGAAAACATAATGAAAAAAGACAAATTCTTATTAATAGCATTTATATCAATAATATTTTCAGTATTACTATTATATCCAGTTACATACTACTTTGTCAGAACTGGAAAAGTAAAAATTGTAATGACTGATAACTGGCAATTTTTTTCTCCAGTTAAAGAAAATAGTATTGTTGATAAAATAAATAATAAAATTAATTCTAAGAAAATATCTTTAGAAAATCGAATTACTAATTATTTCCCTTTTTATATTAAAATTAATACTTTATATGAAAATGCTAACTATTTAACAAATTCTTTTATTTATGACAATATACCTATTAAAAAGAACTCTGATGGTGATTTATTATTCTATAATAAAAAAGATGAGTTATTTTATTTAGAAACATCATATGGTAAAGAAGAATTAGATCAAAGATTAAATGATCAAATTGCTTTTTTTAATAATCTAAGTAATCAAGGAATTGATATTTCCATTTATATTCCAACTAGGTATGAACTTACTACTTTAAAGAAGAATAATCTTAATAGCTATATTGATAAATTTGAAAAAGAATTAAATAATGATATTAAAGTAAGTCATATGAATATTGAAAGTATTGAAGAATATAAACAAAACTTCTATCTTACAGATCATCACTGGTCAATGATAGGTGCTTTAAATGGATATACAAGTATTATGAATCTACTTGGTGTACCTTCTTTAGACACGTTTTCCTTAAAAACATATGATTCTGTTAAGTTTTACGGAACAATGGCTAAAACATCAATGCTAAAAAATAAATATGATTACTTACAAGATATTGATTTAAATTTAAAATATGATGTTTTAGTTAATGGTAAAGAACCAAGTGAAAAATTCAAACCACGAGAGTTGAAAAAATCAAATAATGACTTTTATGATTACTATGTAAGTTATTTTAATGGTCAATATGGAGAAATAACTTATGACTATCACGATGAATCAAAAGATAATCTTTTAATAATATCTGATTCCTATGTATGGGAAATAGATTATTTAATTGCAGCTTCTTTTAATAAAACATATGTTATTAACTTAAGATATGATGAATTTGTTAATAATAAATTAGATTTATCTTCATATATGGGAAAAAACGATATTGATAAAGTTTTATTCTTATATGAAGGAGGAAGTATTCTCTTTGATCAAAATAACTACAATATGAAAGATAGGGTGATATAAAATGGTTTTTTCTAGCTTAATCTTTTTATTCTTCTTTCTGCCAATCTTTTTAATCTGTTATTTTATACCGAAAAAAAGAAATATTCGAAATTTTATTTTACTAATTTTTTCTTTATCTTTTTATGCTTATGGAGAACCAATTTACATTCTTTTAATGATTTTATCCATCTTAGTTAATTATATACTCACAAAGGAAATGTCTAAAAGAAATAGTAAAGCTCTTTTTATAGTTTTACTTTCTTTCAACATAGGTCTATTATTAGTTTTTAAATATTGTAATTTCTTTTTTGAAAATATTAATAACATCTTTAACTTAAATCTTAATTATTTAAAAATAACTTTACCAATTGGGATAAGTTTCTATACATTTCAAGCTTTAACTTATGTTATAGATGTATACAATAAAAAAGTGTCTGTTCAAAATAGTATTATCAAACTTGGATGTTATATTAGTGCTTTTCCTCAATTAATTGCTGGACCAATTGTAAGATATAGTACTGTAAATGAAGAACTTGAGAATAGAAAAGAAAATATTGCTGACTTTAGCGCTGGTATTCGTAGATTTATTGTTGGTTTAGCTAAGAAAGCAATTATAGCAAATGAACTAGCTTATGTTGCGGATAGTTTATTAGGATATTCTCTTCCAACAATAGGATTTATTGGTGTATTTTTGGGAGCTATTGCTTATACTCTTCAAATCTATTATGACTTTTCTGGATATTCTGATATGGCTATTGGGTTAGGACGAATGTTAGGATTTCATTACTTAGAAAACTTTAATTTCCCATATATTTCTAAGAGTATTACTGATTTTTGGCGTAGATGGCATATATCATTATCAAGTTTTTTCAGAGATTATGTATATATTCCATTAGGAGGAAATAGATGTAGTAAATTCAAAAATATCATTAATATCTTAATTGTTTGGACTTTAACCGGATTATGGCATGGTTCAAGTTGGAACTTTGTTTTATGGGGATTATATTATGGAATATTATTAATTGTTGAAAAGTTTATCTTAAAGAATGTCTTAGAAAAAACTCCTAACTTTATAAAACATATTTATACTCTATTATTAGTAGTAATTGCATGGATAATATTTTACTATACAGATCTAAGATCTTTAGGTGAAGCACTTAAATCATTGATTGGACTTAATGGATTTGGTAATATAAATGCAATTATTCACTTACAAGTATTTAAAGTTAGAACAATTATTATCTTTGTTTTAGCATTATTATTTAGTGTACCAGTTAAAGTATTAAAAAAAGATAGTATAATAAAAGATATCATTCTAATAATAATTTTCTTATTAAGTGTTATTTTTATTGTTGCTTCTAGTTATAATCCATTTATTTATTTTCGTTTTTAAAGAGATAACTAAAATAATTGGGATTATTTAATTATAATAATGAAAAGAAGGTGATTATATGACATTTACAACTAAAGTAAAAGAAGAAATGACAACACTTGTTACGGACAAAATAGAAACTTCTTGTGAACTATCGGCATTTATTCGTTTTGATGGTCAAATCAAAAAAGATCATATAACCCTTACAATTGAAAATGCCGGTATTGCAAGAAGAATTTATAAAGCGATTAAAGAACTATATAATGTTAGTGCGAAAATTATTGTTCGAAACCAAAAAAGATTTCGGGTTAAACAAATCTATATTTTAGAGATATTTGAAAAAGTAGATATAATTTTAGCTTCTTTAGCAATTGTAAAAGATAACAAAGTTGTCCTTCCTGATGAATACTACTTAGAATCTAATGAAGAAAAAATAGCATATATTAGGGGAATTTTCCTTTCTTGTGGAAGCCTTAATGATCCAAGTAGAAGTGGATATCATTTAGAATTTACTATTTCCACCAAAAAAGAAGCAACCTTTATAAGCTCTTTACTTAAAAAATTCTATATAACATCAAAGATTTTAAAAAGAAGTAATCATTATATGGTATATGTTAAATCAGCGGAAATGATAAGTGATTTAATTCGTATGTTTGGAGCATATAACTCTTTATTCTATTTTGAAGATATTCGTATTTATCGTGACCATAAGAATATGGTTAATCGTCTAAATAATTGCGAAATAGCTAATACTGAAAAAACGATTAAAACTGGTTTAAAACAATTAGAAGCAATTAAGTATTTAAAAGATAATGATTTAATTGATTTATTAGATGATCGCATTAAAGAAGTAATTTCTTATCGAGAAAAATATCCAGAAACTTCATATTCCGAATTAGCTGAAATTATTTCAATGGAAACTGGTAAAAAAATTGGGAAATCTGGTATTAATCACTATTTTATAAAAATTAATAAATTAGTAGAAAATCATAAAGAAAGAAGTTCCATTTAGAACTTCTTTTATAATACTTTGTCAACAATTCCATACTTTAAAGCTTCATCAGCATCTAAGTAGTAATCTCTTTCTGTATCTTTACAAATTTTTGAGTATTTATTATTTGTATTTTTAGCTAATATTTTATTTAACTTTTTCTTAATTTTTAAAATTCTTTCAGCTGCTATCTTTATATCTGTTGCTTGTCCGTTTGCACCTCCTAAAGGTTGATGAATCATTATTTCAGAATTAGGTAGAGCATATCTTTTTCCTTTCTTTCCACAACTAAGCAAGAATGCACCCATACTAGCTGCCATTCCAACTACAATAGTAGATACATCGCTTTTAATAAAGTTCATTGTATCCATAATTGCTAAACCTGCAGTAACTGATCCTCCTGGACTATTGATATAAAGATTAATATCATTATGACTAAGTGAGTCTAAATATAAAAGTTCACTAACAATAATATTGCTAGTAATATCATTAATCTCACCTGAAATAAAAACAATTCGATCTTTTAAAAGTCTTGAATATAAATCGTATGCATATTCATGATTACTATTTTTTTCAATGACTGTAGGAATTATGTTCAAAATTATCACCTAATAATATCATAAGTAAATCAAATGTTTTTATACATGAAAAATATGACAAAACATAAAATGTTTGATAAAATAATAGAAGAATAAAGGGGAATGTTATATGGAAAAGACAATAACAATTCAATTTGCGGACAACTCGACAAAACTCTATTATGATGGCATTACATATAATGAAATCAAGGAAGATTATGAACAAAAAGTAAATCGCAAAATATTGGGAGTAAAAGTAAATAATGAAATTATTCCACTTCATTTAAAAGCTAAAGATAATACAAAAGTGGAATTCTTTGATGTATCTGATGTAAATGGATATAAAATGAATCAAGCAGGTTTTAAATTTGTTTTAGAAGTAGCTTTAAAAGAAACATTTGGGAGTTCATATGAAGTTATTTATGATCACTCTATTGACTCTGGTCTTCATATGACAATTAGTGGAGATAAAACTTTTGATAACGAAGAAACAGTGAAATTAAAAACTGCAATGCAACAATTGATATCAAAAAATGAAAGATTCTTACCATTAAATGTTGCCAAAAAAGAAGCGATTAAATATTTTGAAAAAACAAATAATCATGAAAAAGCTATGAACATTCATAATGTTACAAATGATATTATTAGTGTATATAGATTAAAAAATTACATAAATTATTTCTATACAGAAATGCCATATAGTACTAAAGATTTAAATCAATTTGATTTAGTTTGTTTAAAACCAAATAAATTAGTATTATTATTTCCAACCAAAAAAGAATTAGACATAGTTCCATCTTATGTTAATTATGAATCTGTAATAGAATGTTTTGAAGAAGGAAAAAAATGGTTAAATGATTTAAATCTTTCATATTTATCTAACCTTAATGAATGGGTATCTTTTGGTAAAACTGAAGATTTGATTAGAATAAGTGAAATATATTATGAAAATCAAATACATGATATAGTTGAAGATATTATTAAAAGAGGTTCTAAGTTCATAATGTTGGCTGGACCTTCCTCATCTGGTAAAACAACAAGTACAAAGAAATTAGCGTTAGCATTAAAAACAAGAGGATATGATCCATTAATATTATCGGTTGATGATTATTTTAAAAATCGTGTTGATAATCCCAAAAAAGAAGATGGTACATATGACTTTGAATCCTTAGAAGCTTTAGAACTAGATTTATTAAATGATCATTTAAAAAGATTACAAAATGGAGAAGAAGTTGATATACCTAAGTATAACTTTATAAGTGGTGAAAAAGAATATGATAACAATTTTACCAAGTTAGGAGAAAAAGGGATAATTTTAATGGAAGGATTACATTGTATAAATGATGCTATGACTAAAGATATTCCTAATGATTTAAAATATAAGATTTATTTAAGTCCTTTTATACCACTTAATATTGATAAACACAACTATGTATCAACAGCAGATTTACGTTTAATAAGAAGAATGGTTAGAGATAATCGAACTAGAGGTAAAGATGTATCTTTTACTATAGCTTATTGGCATAATGTTAGAAGTGGTGAAGAAGAATATATCTTCCCGTATATAAATGGAGCAGATAAAGTATTAAATACATCTTTATTATATGAAATTGGAGTCTTAAAAGTTTATGCAGAACCATTATTATATTCGGTATCAATCGATTCACCATATTATGAAGAAGCAAGAAGACTAATTAACTTTATGAAAGGATTCTTTCCGATATCTTCAGACAATATTAGTAAAGATTCTATAATTAGAGAGTTTATTGGTGGAAGTTCATTTGAATAGAAAAGAGGAGAAAAATGATAAAAATTGCAATTAATGGTTTTGGCCGTATAGGAAGACTTGCTTTTAGAGAAATAATAACAGGAACAGATTTTGATATTGTTGCTATCAATGATTTAACTGATGCAGAAACATTAGCTTACTTACTTAAATATGATACTAATCATCGTTGTTTTCATGAAAATGAAATTAGTTTTAAAAATGATGAAATAGTAATTTGTGGAAAGAAAAGAATAAAAGTCTATGCTGAAAAAGATCCGATTAATCTTCCATGGGATAAACTTGGTGTTGATGTTGTCTTAGAATGTACTGGCTTATTTACTGATAAAGATGCTGCTCATAAGCATATTGAAGCTGGAGCAAAAAAAGTAATTATATCAGCACCTGCAAAAGGTGATTTAAAAACTATAGTTTATGGTGTTAACGACAATATATTAGATGGAACAGAAGAAATTATATCTGCTGCATCTTGTACTACAAATTGTTTAGCACCAACTTTAAAAATAATTGAAGATAATATAGGTATTGAAAGAGGGTATATGACTACAGTTCATGCTTATACTAATGACCAAGCAACTCTAGATATAGCTCATAAAAAAGGTATTATAGCAAGACGTGGTCGCGCTTGTGCTGCTAATATTGTACCAGCAAGTACTGGAGCAGCTTCAGCTATAGGAAAAGTAATTCCATCTTTATTAGGAAAGTTAGATGGTAATGCCTTTCGTGTACCAGTAAGTGATGGATCAGTGATTGATGTAACTCTTGTACTAAAAAGAAATACTTCAGTTGAAGAAATAAATAATCTATTTAAAAACAATCAAAATGAAGTACTTAAAATAACTATGGATCCAATTGTATCTAGTGATGTAATTGGTAAAAAAATAGGAGCTCTAGTAGATGGTTTATCAACAAATGTTTTAGAAGATAATGGAAACCAATTAGTTAAAATAGTTGCTTGGTATGATAATGAAATAGGTTATACATCACAAATGATGCGTACTGCTAAAAAATTAATGAACATTGCTAAATAAATAGAAAATTAAAATAGTGTCTATGGCACTATTTTTTAGTTTATAGGAAATAAATAATTATTTATCATAGTATTGACTTAAAATTAACAAAAAATTATAATTGATAATAGTAGAGTAGGTTGTGATAACTATGTATAAAAAAGTCTAAGAAAATTAAAACCTGAAGAAATAGAAAAACGAAAAATAAAAGGATATGAATTACTAAAATCTTATAATATAAAATTTGAAGGAAATAATGAAGTAATTCAAATGGTATTAGATAAAAAAAATGATTTTTATGATGAATATATAATCGCTAATTTTTGTGATGAAAAAATAACAAAATTAAAAACTCAAAAGATAAAAACTAAAAACAATAAAAATGCTGTAGAATGTGAAATAAACAACTGTGGTGAATACATTTTATATGGTAGAAATGTTGATAAAAAATCTATCTCTAAGTTTATATTAGGATTAATAATACTATTATGTATAGGTATTGTTCTTTTTGGTACTTATATAGAAAAAAATAAAAAATCTAATGAAGATATACCTACTGCACCAGTAATAACAGGTGGAAATTTAGAATGGGAAAAAGAAAGTGTCATTAAAATAGAAAAAGATTCTACAAATATTAGTGGTATAGATTATTATGAATATTGTATTAATGAAAGTGAAGATTTTAATAATTGTGAATGGAAAAAAACAACTACTAAAAATGCCATTGTTTCTACAAGTGGTAAAAACTATGTTGTTTTTAGAGGGGTAGGTAACAATGGAGAAAAAGGAATATTATCTAATGTTGCATTTGTTTTAATCGATAATGAATCACCAGAAATAGAAGGATTAAATGTAAAAATCATAGATAGTGTTTTAAATGTTGAAATAATAGGAAATGATAAACATAGTGGTATAGATAAATTCTATTACAAAATTAATAATCAAAAATATCAATTAACAAACAAATTATTTAAAATAGAAGATTATCAGAATATTGAAATGATTACTATTAAAGCAATAGACAAGCTTGGTAATTATAGTGAATTAGAAGTTAAAATTAATCAAGAAGAACTAATAAATGATGGAAATACAAATCAAGAAGAAAATAATAATAATAATAATAATAATAATGATGATAATAACCAAGAAGAAAGTTCCAATAATGAATCAAATAAAGAAAATGAATCTGGAGTAAATGATAATAATATTACTTTTAAGGCACCGATTATTAATTTAAATGATTTACCTGAATTTTTTGAAATTCAAGAAAAATATGAATTACCATCATATTACTTATTTGATGAACTTGATGGCGAAGTAATATGTTTATTAGATGATGAAGAAAAAATAACAGATACAAGTAAAATAAATATTGGTAAACATAAAATAGAGTGCAGTGCCATAGGAAACAATGGATTAACAACAAAAGTTAATAAAAACATATTTGTTAGTTATAAAACAGGTGAAGATGAAGTATTAGACGGATATATAAAAATGAACTTATATTTTCCAGAAAACTCAACTGATTGGCAATGGAGACTAGGAAATGAAAATGAAATAAGAACTGGTAATAATAATGATGGATGGCAAGATTATATTGGACCAATAGTTGTAAAATTAACTGATGTAGAAAATATATATATTAGATATAAAATCAATGGAAAAATGGTAACAGTTCCACCAACAGGAAAAGTATTAGTAGATATAATTCCAGAAAAATATACTATATTAGAAAATCAATCCACAAATGTAACTATTAAATATGATGAATATGCAGAAACAAAACTTTATCGAATTAATAATGGTGGTTGGACTGAATATGAAGGAGATTTTTCAGTAAATGCAAATACATTAATAGAAGCAAAAGCCACAAAAAAAGAAAAAGTATATGATAATGATGGAAATTTAATTACAACTAGAAATATAACAACAACAGATAGTGTATTCATAAATGCAAAAGAAGAAGTTAAAAATGGTGAACAATCAACTATTTCTGGAGGTAAAATTGGCGAAAATGTTGAATATGAAGTAATAGAAAATACTGAAAATTATTATACTTCTATAAAAAGAGGTTCTAAACCTAATACTTATTTAGCTGGACCAAATATTACCCAAGATACAAATGACTTAGTAGAAGAAACAAAAGTAAGGGTAACACCACAAGAAGTAGCAGATAAAATATATATTAGTATCGATAATGGAAACTGGGAAGAATATACTGAAGAAGTTACAATAAATAAAAACTGTATTATAAAAGCTTATTATATAAGATATATTGATGGAAAAAGATCTGATACTAGTTATTATTATGTTCAAAACATTTATATTCGGAATAGTTCTGATCAAAGCATTATTCCATCAAATATGCCATATGTAAAAATAGATGCGGAACCAACAAATTATTTAAGTCAAACTGTAGATAGTGTTAAAGTAAATATTACTGGTAAAAACTATAATAAACTAGAATATAGTTTAGATGGTGCAGTTTATTATTCGTATGAGAAACCATTAGAAATTAATCATACAACAAAGGTATATGCAAGAGCGATAAATGAAAATGGTATAAAAACAGAAAGTATAACAATAACAACAGAAAAATTACCAGAAATATTAGATAATTTAAATGTATCAATTAATGTAACACCTGAAAAAAATGCATTTGAAGGATTAATTAATAAAGTGTTAATAACAATAGATTATGATTCAAATGCAACAGAAAAATATTATACTATTGGATCTTATGGAACACTAACAAAATATGAAGGACCATTTGAATTAAAAACAAATTCAGTAATATATGCTTATGCTATAAATGATAAAGGATATGGTAGTACAAAAAAACAGATAAATTACTTAACAACAGGTATTTCAGAACCGATAATAGAAGTATTACCAGATGATGTTTCGGATTTGAAAACTGTTAATATTAATTATTCAGACAATGCCATAGTAAAAAAATATAAGATAGATAATGGGCCATGGTTGGATTATACAGAATCTCTATCTATAACAGAAAATAGTACTATTTATGCGTATAATGAAGATGCTTTAAATAATTATTCATCATCAAGTAAAACAATAGAAATCCAAAAATTGCCTAGATATGTATTAATTGATAATGGAAGCTATTTTATGCTTAAGTTAAATTATCCATCAAGTTCTAGTATAGAAAGTAGAGAATATAAATGGACTCCAACAGGAGAATGGAAAAAATATGATAGTATTAAAGGTATTTTATTAATTAAACCTGAAAATAAAGATGAAATATTAACCAGTGATGGAGTAAAAATAGAAGATAATGAAGGAAACGAAATAATATATACTGATCATTATTATTTTGTCAATGTTCCAATGAATGAATTAATACAAGATTTATTTATGCGTTGGGATACAGCAAAACCAAGTGCTCCAGAATTTATTCCAAGTACAGAAGAACCAGCGAAAGAATTAACTATTGGGATTAATTATGATAGTACATCTGTGGTTAAATTATATAAAGTTGTAACACCTAGTGGAGTAGAAACCGATTGGATACAATATGATAAGCCAATTAAAATAACTGAAAATGGAACAGTAATATATGCAAAATCTCAAAACAGTGCCGAAGTGTATAGTAATACAAAAAATTATAAAGTGACCAATATAGATAAAGAAAAACCAATAGTAAATGTTGTATGGGATAGTATTAATCCAAAAAGAGAAATAACTATTCAAATAAATGCAACAGATAATATAGCAATAGATAAAGTTGGATATGCAAAAGGAAACAAAAATGAAGAATACTTTACTGACAATGGAACGTTTATAAAAAACAATGGAACGTTTAAAGTAACAGAAAACGGAATATATACAATATGTGCAATTGATAAAGTAGAAAATATAGTAATAAAAACAATTGAAATAACTAATATTGATAAGAATGCTCCAGATATAAAAATCAATATATTGACAGAAAATATGAGTAATGTAGTTGAATTTGAAATTGATTATGGTGATTCAACAATAAAGAAGTATAAGATTGGAAGGAATAGTAATTATCAAGATTATACAAATAAAGTTACTATCAAAGCAGAAAATATATTAAATTTAGCTAATGAAGACAAAACTCTAACAATATTTGCTAAAGGAATAGATGCAGCTGGAAATGAACAAGAAGTAAACGAAATAGTATATACAATCGATTTAGATGCCCCAAAAGCTCCAGTAATAAATGTAAGTGCAGGATATCCAGTTCTTAAAGAATATGGTGTATCATTTGATGATGTACTTTCAGTATCATATGATGATAGAGATGATATAACAAATTATATATCATTAGATAATGGTCAAACATGGAAACTATACACAGGTATAGAACACGTAGCAAGTGGGAAAGTTATGGCGAAAAGTGTAAAAAATAATTCTGGCTTAACTGTTTTATCAGAAATAACCATAAAACAACCTTCAGATGCAATAGGAATAAAAGCATACGATGGAAATACAAGCACATACGAAGATTTAACATGGAAATCAAATAACAATTATATTAATCCTAGAAAAATGTACATATCCAAAGAAATGCAAGGAAAATATTTAAATGTAAATTTCTATTCTCAAGAAAAAAATAACTTCTTTAGTTTTTATGATGAAAATGGAAATTTGATTTCAAAAGATAGCTCAAGACAAAGTGTTATTTATATTCCGAAAAATACCAAATATTTTATAACTGATAAAACAGGTGTTTCCTTTTACTATATTTATGAGATAAAACCATCAACAACACCAAGATTTTTATCCAAGAGTTTTTACCCGACTATTACAGAATATGGTATAGCTCCAGGATACAATGAAATTACAATAGATTACTTTCAAACAAGTGTAAAAAGACTATATAAAATAGATAATGGTGAATGGAAAGAATATAAAAATAAAGAAGTTCGTGTAGAAATAGGAAAAACACTATATGCTAAAGGAATTGATAAATATGGAAAAGAAACAGAAATTTCAAAATATACAGCAATTTTACCGTCAGATGCAATAGGAGTAAAAGCATACGATGATAATACAAGTACATACGAAGATTTAACATGGAAAACAAGTAACAATTATGTTAATCCTAAAAAAATGTATGTATCCAAAGAAATGCAAGGAAAATACTTAAATATAAATTTCTATTCTCAATATCCTTCTATGTATTTTAATTTTTATGATGAAAAAGGAAATTTTATTTCCCAAAATAGCTCAAGACAAAATATTATTTATATTCCAGAAAATACTAAATACTTTATTATTGATAAAAATAGGATTTCGTTTTTCTATATTTATGAAATAAAACCATCAACAGTGCCTAGATTATCTAAAATAAGTATTTACCCAACTCTTACAGAAAATGGGATAACTCAAGGATTTGATAAAGTTACAATAAATTACTTTCAAACAAGTGTAAAAAAACTATATAAAATAGATAATGGTGAATGGAAAGAGTATGAAAATAAAGAAATAAACTTAGAAGTAGGAAAAACACTATATGCCAAAGGAATAGATAAGTATGGTAAAGAAACTGATATTTCGAAACATACAGCAGTATTACCAACAGATGCATTAGGACAAACAGCATATGATGGTAATAATAGTACATATGAAAATTTAACTTGGTCAGCAAGTAACTCTTATGTTAACCCTAAAAAAATGTATGTATCCAAAGAAATGCAAGGAGGATATTTAAATATTAGTTTTTATTCTCAAAAGAAAAATAATTACTTTAGTTTTTATGATGAAAAGGGAAAATTAATTTCGAAAGATACTTCAAGAAAAAATAATATTTATATTCCAACAAATACAAAATATTTTATAACTGATAAAACCGGTATTTCCTTTTACTATATTTATGAGATTAAACCTCTACCAATACCAACAATAACTCAAAAGAGTTACTATCCTACAATGAGTTTAAGTGGTTTTAAAGATACATATTATGAAGTAAATATTGGATACTTCTCTTATTTAAATAATAAGTTATATTCTATAGATAATGGTTTGACATGGAATAATTATGAAAAGAAGTTAATCTTAAACCCTGGTACTATTGTAAAAGCTAAAGCTATTCAAGATAATGGAAGTGAAACTGGAATTAATTCCTTAACTGTAACATCTTTAAAAAATATATTAGATTCTAAAGCTTACGATAAAGATTTTTCAACTATCGCTACTATAGCAACAAATAGTACACAAACATTTAGCTTAAAAGAAGATACAGTAGGCAAAGATTTGAGAATATATATGTCAACAACTCCAGCAAGTAATGCAACAATAAAATTCTATGACAGTGAAAATAATGAATTAAAGAATGTATCACTAATAGGAGAATTAAGTATTACAAGGATTCCGGAAGGAAGTGTTAAAGTTTCAATATCATCTGGATCAAGTGCATTAAATATTCCAGAAATAAATCTAAGAGAAGAAATAGTAGATAACAATATTGAATTACCAAATATATCTATAGATAATGTGGATTTGGCACTTGAAAAAGAAATAAGTATTGTTTACCCAGATGGATATAAAAATGAATATAGTTTAGATAATGGTGAAACATGGCAAGAATATACTGAAGGTATAATAGTAAATCAAAATATAACTATATTTGCTAGATGTTTAGATGAAAATAATAATGTTGTTTCTAGTAGCTCATTTGTAATTACAAAAATAGGAGAAGATAATTCTGAAGCAGAAGAAAATGGTTCAAATGAGAAAGAAAATGTTGCTATTAATTTTGATAAGAAAAAAAGTTCAATTAATAATGATAAGAATTTAACAACATCATTTTTAAACGTTGAAACAAGTGATAATAGTTGTCAAGTTATTAAAGAATATTATAGAATAAAAATCAAAAGAAATGAATATTTGTAAAACAAATATATATGATGAAAAATAAAGGAGAATTAAAATGAAACGATTAAAATTCGAAAAACTAAATAATAATTCTAAAAAAATAATATTAGTAGGAGTTTTAACTGTATTTATAATAATAGGAATTATAATTAGTAAAAATACATATTCAGTTAGTACAGATTCTCCTTTATCAAATAAAGTTGTAGATGGTCTATCATTTGAAAATGCAAATATTGATGTAGAAAATGGAATAAGTACATTTACAGCAGAAGTTATAAATGAAAGTGGAAATGATTATTCTCTAAAAACAATTACTATTACCTTAAGCGATGGAACAGATACTATAATTTTAACAGGTTATATTGGAAATGATTTAACTAAAGAAGAAAAGAAAGTATTAAAAGTTAGTACAGATCAACAATTAGATAATATAACTAATGTAAATTATAGTATAAATAAATAAACTCATACAAAAATGAGTTTTATTTATTGCTGTAAAAGATATCAAAATAGTGTCTAACGGACACTATTTCTTATTTAAATATTTAAAAATGGTTTATAATAATAGTGATATAGTAGGTGAATATATGAAGAAACTATTAAGAAATATAAATGTTAAAGAGAAAAAAGTATTACTTCGTTGTGATTTTAATGTACCTATTGAAAATGGAAAGATAATTGATGATAGCAAGATCATTGCATCATTAGATACAATCCGTTATTTAATTCAACAAGGTAGCCGAATTATTATCTTATCTCATTTAGGTAAAGTTACAAATGAAGCGGACAAAGCAAAAAATACATTAGAACCAGTAGCTAGATATTTAAAAGAAAAACTAAATACAAGAGTTGTATTTTCTAAACAATATATGAGTTTAGCAATTGAACAAACAGTTAAAGAACTTATTCCTGGTGATATTCTTTTATTAGAAAATACTCGTCATGCTGATTTTCCTGATAAATTAGAAAGTAACAATGATCCTGAACTAGCAGCTTTTTGGTCAAGCCTTGCAGATGTATTTGTCATGGATGCCTTTGGTAGTGCTCATCGCCGTCATGCTTCAACTTATGGAGTAGCTAAATTACTACCAAATTGTATTGGCTTTTTAGTAGAAAAAGAATTGTTGTTTCTAGAAAAATATGTTTTAAATCCAGAAAAGCCATTTACTGTATTGATGGGTGGTGCTAAAATTGATGACAAACTTAAAATAATGGAAAAACTATTACCACTTTGTGACCATCTATTATTAACGGGGTGTTTAGCCAATACATGTCTTAATGTTTTAGGATTTAATGTTGGTGCTTCTTTAGTAAGTAAAGATCAAGAAGTTATTGGAAAAGTTAAAAAAATGTTAGTTAACTATAAAAATAAAATTATGTTACCTTTAGATGTTATTGTTACTAAAAAGTATAAAAGTGATATTGTAAAACATGTTAATCTTGTAGAAATAGATTCAGATGATATTATTTATGATATAGGTATTAAAACTATTGATAAGTTTACAGAAACTATCAACAACTCTAAAACTATATTTATAAATGGTACAGCTGGTAAATATGAAGATATCCGTTTTGCAAATGGAACAAGAGAACTACTAGATAGAATAACTAAGAGTAAAGCCATTAAAATAGCTGGTGGTGGTGATGGAGTAAGTGCTATTAAAAAGTTTAAGTTTGAAAATAAATTTGATTACTTATCAACTGGTGGCGGAGCAACCCTTGAATATATCGAAAATGGAAATCTAAGCGCATTAGATGCAATAGAAGAGGAGAAAGTATATGAAGTACTTGATTTGTAATTTAAAAGCTAATAAAAATCTTAATCAGATTTTAACCTATGAACACGAGCTTCGTAGGATACCCAAAAGCGATACAAAAATAATTGTGTGTCCATCTAATCCTTTTATGGTATGTTTCCGTAAAGATAACTATATTCTCGGAAGTCAAGATATTTCTAAATATGCAAGTGGACCTTATACAGGAGAAGTAACCGCATCACAACTAGCATCATTAAATGTTAAATATAGTTTAATTGGTCACTGCGAAAGAAAAGCATATTTTGGAGAAAATGAAAATGATATTGTAAAAAAAATAAAACTTTGTTTGAGTGCAGGTATTAAACCAATCTATATAATTGGGGAAACTAAAGAACAGCACGATCGTAAAAAGACTTTATTTGTATTAGAAAAACAAATCGCTCGTGTTCTTAATGAGTTTAAAAGAGAAGAGATTAAAAATATAATCTTAGTTTATGAACCGGTATGGACAGTAGATGGTGATAATATTCTTGATAATTCAGAAATAGAAGATGTAATTAATTTTATAAAAAAAATTATATATAATTACTATGAATTAGATATTGATGTATTATATGGTGGAGCTATTAATAAAACTAATGTTGAAGAACTTGCAAAGATAAAAAATATTGATGGTATTCTCCTTGGTAAAAGTAGTTTAAATCCCGAAACAGTATATGATATCTATAATAAGATAAAAATTGACAATAATTGACAAATGAAGACAAGATATTTTATAGTATTTTGTCTATTTATATTTTATAATAATCCTGTGCAGTAATAGAAGGGACAAAGACATGAACTGTAAGCAGAAAGCATTGATTGTTGTAAGTGAAGCAGTACAATATGAGTTGTTCAAGAATTACTTTAAAGATTCTACTAATGTAGAAGCCGATGTAAAAAACTTTGATGGAGAAAAAGCTTATGATTTTATTAAGGAGCATGGTAAAAAATATAATATGATTGTTCTTGATGTTGGTTTAGAACATCGTGATGGTATTTCTATTATTAATGATTTGTATCAAGAAGGATTAACGTATAATTACATTTTAATAAGTGCATATAATACAGTTCTACTTAAAAAAATTACTAGTATTTTACCAACTATACATAGTGTTTTCATTAATCCTAAATATATTAAAGATATCGAATTAGCTATTATAAATGCTAATAATTCCAAGTATAAATCTAGCGATGATGAAATTGCTATCAAAACTATTATTAGTAAACAATTACATAAATTAGGAATGCCTGCTCATATTAAAGGATACCAATATATAAGAGAAGGAATCTATGAATTATTTACCACTGGAAATAAATCAACGAAGATAACTAAAGAATTATATCCGCATATAGCTGATATGTTTAATACCACTCCATCAAGAGTTGAAAGAGCTATTCGTCATTCTATTGAAGTAAGCTGGAGTAGAGGCGATTACGAAGTTATGGAATCAATATTTGGTAATAGTGTTGATTTTGAACGAGCAAAACCGACTAATTCCGAGTTCTTATCATCCGTGACAGATGCGATTTTACTTGAAAATAGAATGCAAAAAAGTATTATTAGAAACCAGGTAAATTACAACTGATTCTTTGTAATTTACCTGGTTTTATGTTATTATTTATTAAGGTGATAATATGAAAAAAATTATTACAGTAATCCTTGATGGAGTTGGAATACGTGATGAATCATTTGGTAATGCTGTTAAAAAAGCAAGTATGAATAATTTTGTAAAATTATGGAATGAATATCCTCATTCTTTATTAAAAGCATCAGAAAGAGCGGTAGGACTTCGTAAAGGACAATTTGGCAATAGTGAAGTAGGTCATTTAACTATTGGAGCTGGAAGGCTTATTAAACAAAAAATGACAGTTATAGATGAATTGTTTACAAATAATAGAATTAATAATAATATGGCTTTTCAAGATTTAGTTGAATATGCTACGGAAAATAGAAAAAGAGTTCATTTAATGCTTCTTGCATCAGATGGAGGAGTTCACTCTGAAATAGAATTTTTATATCGTGCTTTAGATAGTTTAAAAAATAATGATATTAAAGATGTTGTCATTCATCTTATTACGGATGGTCGTGACACAGACCCAAAATGTACATATAAATATATAAAAGAGGTAGAAGATTATACTAAAAAAATTGGCCTTGGTAAAATAGCTGATATTTGTGGAAGATATTATGCTATGGATCGTGATAAGAATTGGACAAGAACTAAATTATATTATGATTTAATTACAAAAGAAAAAGGAGTTTTTGTAACTAATTTAAAAACGGTTTTAAATACTTGTTATGAAAAAAATATAACTGATGAATTTATACCACCTTTATTAATTACAAAAGACTGCCATATCAAAAATGGTGAAGTCCTATGGTGGTTAAATTATCGTAATGATCGTGCTAAACAAATTCTTAAAGCTTTAAAAGACTCATCGTTTAGTGATTTTCCAACAGAAAATATGTCTGATACTAAGTTATATACTTTCTATAAGGTTGATAATAAAGTTTCTTCTATTAATTTTTTAGAAGATTTTGCTGTTGAAAATTCTCTTGGTGAATACCTATCAAATCTAGGCCTTACTCAAGCTCGTATTGCAGAAACTGAGAAGTATGCTCATGTTACATATTTTTTTGATGGAGGCAAAGAACTAAAACTAGAAAATTGTGATCGATATTTAATCGCATCTCCTAAAGTATCTACATATGATTTAAAACCAGAAATGAGTGCAGTAGAAATAACTAAAAAAGCAATTAAGTGTATGGAAGATGATTATGATTTTATCTTAATTAATTATGCTAATGGAGATATGGTTGGACATACAGGTAAAATGGAAGCAACAGTAAGAGCACTAGAAGCTGTAGATGTTTGCTTAGGTAAACTATACGAAATAGCTGAAGAAAATTTTTATACAATGGTTATTTTAGCAGATCATGGAAATGCTGATACAATGCTAGATGAAAATAATCATCCAGTAACTACTCATAGTTTGAGTTTAGTACCATTTATTATTACTGATAAGAAATTATCTTTATCAAATGGGAACTTAACAATGGTTGCACCAACAATTCTTAAGTATATGGATATAGCCATACCTAAAGAAATGAGAGAAACTGAAATATTAATAGATGAAGTATAATATCTAAAAAGGAGAATTAAAATGATAGTAAAAAATAATTATAATGAATGTATTACAAATCTAGCTTGTTCCATAAGAAAGCATTTTGGGTTAGAATACAAACATAACACGTTAGGATATATTGACAAATTATTAGAAGAAAATAATTTTAAAAATGTTGTGCTAATCTTATTTGATGGAATGGGGTCAAGAATACTAGATCGGACATTAGATAAAGATGCTTTCTTTATAAAGAACAGATATAAGGATATAACAACAGTTTTTCCTGCTACTACTACAGCAGCAACTTACTCTGTGATGACAGGATTAAATCCAATTGAACATGGTTACTTAGGGTGGTTTTCCTATATTAAACCATTAGATGAAGTAATAATGTTATTTACTGGAATTGAAAAAAATACCGGGAATGTTAATGAAAAATATCAAGAAATAAGAGATAAATATCTTATTAGTAAAACTATTACTGATGAAATAAATGAAAAGGGAGAATATAAAAGTAGAATCTTATTCCCATTTGGTGAAAATCCGTATCATGGTTTAGATGATATGTTAAATATTATTAAAGAAGAATGTCAAAGTGAGGAAAAGAAATTTATTTATGCTTATGATGATGAACCAGATCATACAATGCATGATTTTGGACCAGATAGTGATGAAGTAAAAGAATTAATCAAAATTCGTAATCAAAAAGTTGAAAAACTATGCGAAGAATTAGAAGATACAGTGGTTATTGTTATAGCAGATCATGGTCATATTAAAGTTGATAAAATTATGTTAAATGATTACCCTGATATTTTAAATATGTTGGAAAGAACAACATCTATAGAACAAAGAGCGGTATCATTTAAAATTAAAGAAGGATTTCATGATCAGTTTATCAAAAGATTTAATGAGGAATTTGGAGAATACTTTAGTTTATATAGTAAAAATGAAATTATTGCAAACCATTTGTTTGGAGATGGAGAAGAAAATCCGCTATTTGAAAGTGGTATCGGTGATTTTATAGCTATAGCTGAGAATTCTAATAAAGTTATCTTAACAGATGGGGATGAGGATTTGTATTCACAACATGCTGGTTATACAGATGATGAAATATATATACCTTTAATTATAATTAATAAATCAAGATAGCTTTTTGACAAATGATATAAATAATGATAATATACAGAACAAAAAGGTGATAATATATGGAAATAAAAGAGAAGAATAATATAATTTTGATTCAAAAAGTTGATTATAAATCATACGTTGAATTAATAAAATCGAATATCTTGCCATTAGTAATTGAATCTCACGAAGATTTAGACATTGAAGGATATGCCAAACAACCAGATACTGACTTATATATTCTAAAAATACAATACTTAAAATGGCTTCAATTTAGTAAACTGAAAGATGATATTCTTCGCTTAGAAAAAACAAGTTTATTATATGCTAATGGTTTATCAATTAATGTTATAAGAGCAGTAGAAGAGTTTGAAGTGGCTCAAAAAGAAGAAGGCTTTTTGTTAAAAACTATAGTTGGAACTTCTTTTGTTTCACTAAAAGAATTAACTTTTCAAGCTTTAAAGAAAAAATTACCAGCTTCTGAGAAAAAAGAAGTTGAAAAAGTAAAAATAACTTCTCAAGCTGCAACACCTCGTGAATATAGTGTTTTAAGAGAAAATCATTTTTTACCTTTTATAGTTGTTTTAACTGAATTTGAGTACCGTGTTATGGCAAAACCATTTGATAGATTATATACAAAATTAAGAACAGATAGTGATGGTAAAATAATAATGGTTATCGATCCATTTCATTTGCAAAATTTAGTGAATAAAAAAGAACTAGAATTAGATGGAATAGAATTATTAAGTGGTGAGAATCGTTCTATAGATGAAATTTATGGAGGCGATTTAGAAAATAATCTTGGCGGTTTCTATATAAATAAAGATGAGTATCTATCTGTTGAAGATTATAGTAAAAAAATATTAAATCCATCTACAGAAGTAAAACTAGAATTAAAAATTAATAATAATTAAATTATTAATAAGAATAAGAGAAATCAAATTTTTGATTTCTTATTTTTCTTATGTTTTTTATAAAAAGTCGCAAATTTTTAGACTAAATGCAGGTTTATAAATTTTAGTTTAATTTATTAGAC
>JBJEDY010000049.1:0-1737 GCA_051872535.1 Bacilli bacterium
TATTTCCCAGATTTTCATTTTTTCTTTCCCCTCCTCATCCTATCCTTTAATTCTTTCTCTTGATTTTTAATCATTTCATCATAGTGTGGATTACCTCCATAATAATATTCCCAATGATAACCTCCTGCTGTTTTTTGCTTACCTTGTAAACATCTACGAATACTTAACCTACTTGTAATTCCTAAATTTTCTACATACCCCAGACTAACGTAAGCACAATCATTTTCAACACAAACAATTGGTTTGCAGGTACTTCCATAATAATGAGACATCTTTTGTTTAGCCTCTAATATCAAAGAATTTATCTCACTTTTAGACATTTTTACATACTTATCAAAGGATGTCCATACTAATGGTTCTGAATTGTATACTCCTGAAAAAGATTGACCATCACTAGAATATATACTATCAGAAGTTAAATGTATATTATAGAAGTTATTTGCTGATTCTATAGAGTCAAATATTTTATTATGCGTTAAACACACTATATAGGAATTAAATTGACTGATATAGGAGTGTACTTCCTTTGCTATATTTATATAAGGCTTAATTTCTTTATTTCGTCTTTTATCGAAACCCCATTTTAACTTTCTTTGTAAAGCAATTTTTTTCTCTTGTTGTTTTGATAACTTTAGTGCTTTAATATACTCATTATCGTTAATAGATGTATGAATACTTCCAAATTTATCAATATATTCCTCAAGATAATAAAATCTATAGTTACCTGTAGTTGCTTGTTGGTTACTAAGACAGCCCCAAAAACAACGAGGATTTATATTTACATTTGCAAACAAATCCTTACTGGATTTCCAGATTTTAATTAATCTATTATCTAAGGTAGTTTGTACATAAGTCTTAGACCATGAGTTATGGTACATATCTTGAATTTCTCTATATGCTGGGTCTTCCCAGCTCTTTTTACCTTGAATTATCATTTTTTGTCTATAATCATCATCAAGCCATTGTTGTTTAGATTTATTACCTATTAAGTCTCTTATTTCTTGGTTGGTGCCGAAGCCATTACCTCCGTAGTTCTTGTTATATCCGAAATCTGAGTTATTTGTCATTAATTCAAAGATATAATATTCTTCCATTGTATTAAGTTGATTTTCATTACATTCACATATAACGGTAAACTCAAAATTAGACTCACCGTATTTATCCCAACTATTTTGAAAATGTATATTAATCCCTTTACCTTTCTTAAAAGCGTTTATATGTCCTCTCCACCTCTTCTCAATATCTACTGCTTGACCTATATAAATCTTATTATTAACCTTATTTTGAATCATGTATATTCCACAAGTCATATTTAAATCCTCCCCTAAATCCTTTTATACTAAATTATATTAGTCAAGTAGTTTAATTATTCCTATTTTTCTTATTTCTTCTATAAATAATTTTCTTTACATTATCATAAGTGATTCCATACTTTTCAGCTAATTTTTTATAGTCATTATTTCCATTTAAATACTCTTCATATAATTTATCATTGCGTTCTTTTGATTCTTCCATTAATTGTTGTATAGTTTTTTGTTTTGATTTTCCATCAAAGTACCTCACAAATTTTACCTCCTTCCTTTGGTGGACATGTACCTTACTAGTAGACATATCCTAGTAGACATATCAACTATTGGTAGACATGTCGTTTTTCCTTTATACTTATACTATATAATCACCTCCCAAAATGTTTACTCCCAATTTCAAAAATTTTTCCTTCCTTTATATAGGAAAAAC
>JBJEDY010000050.1:0-1707 GCA_051872535.1 Bacilli bacterium
TATAATAGGAAAGTTCTCGTAGTTTTAATATTCTACTTTTGTACAAAATAAAACACAAAGACTAGAGACGTTAATCTCTCAGAATTTGTGTTTTGTTGATAATTGTTTTTATTTTTCTTCCTTATATATGTGGTGATATCCTCTCTTAGATTTATAATTTAGTGGTACACACTTTTTATATTTACATTTAGTACAAATTGTATAAGGTGGAGTAGATATAGGCAAATTGTTCCATTCATCTTCTGTTTCAAATTCTTCTACTGCTTCAATAGGTACTTCAAATTTGTGTTTACATTTTGGACAGATGTATATAACTGTTTTTTTACTTAATTTCATTGGAAAACTATTAAAATCGAATTTTTCAATATCCATGTTTTTTACCTCCTAAGTTATTTCTAAAACAAAAGTCATTCTTGTATCACATTTAGGACAATTATAAGGATTTCTAAGAGCAAATTTCATAACACTAATTTCGTGTTTTAAAAATTGTCTTCTTATTTTTCTTTTTGTTTCATGAATTAACATAATCATTTTATCATGAAATCCATGTTTTTTGTTGTAAAAACCATAATATCTGATTATTTTATATTGTTTAGGAAGAAGATGTCTTAAAAGCAGCATAATAAAATCAACAGCTTTTAAAGTGATTTCATGGTAACTTTCATCTTTGTGATCATTATATGAAAATGTTACATTTTTTCCATCATAGTTAATTATTCTATTTTCACTTATAGGTACTCTTCCACAATATCTAGTTACATATTCAATACCTGATTTTAAATCTTTAAATTGTTTTTTTTCAGCATATACATAAAAACCTTTTTTGTGATTTAAATAAATATTTCTTTTTATAGGTTTAAAACTATCACCTATTTCTTTTTCTAATAAATCTAAAAGTATTTTTTGAAATCTTAATGATAAAGCATTAAAATCAAAATATTCCCATTTGTTACAATTATTTTCAGATAATTTAATTTCAGCTATAAGAATATGAATGTGTGGGTTCCATTTTAAGTCTCTACCAAAGGTATGAAGAAAGGCAAAGAAACCTGGAGTGTATTTTGTTTTAGATTTATATTTTTTTATACCTGATTTAGTTTTTTTAAAAGAAGAGTTAAGTATAGAATATATAGTTTCTCTAACAGCTTTAAAAAGTATATCAATTCTATTTTCAAAAGGAAAAAAGAAATATTTTCTTAATTCTTTAGGAATAGTAAAAACGATTTGTCTATGTTTGCAATTATAAGCTTTTTGTAATATATTTTCAACTCTTTCAAGTTTATATTTATAACCACAAGAAGAACAAAATCTGCTTTTACATGTATGACCTAGAAAGATGATATCATGGCAATTAGGACATTCATAAACTGAACAACCCAAATCTTTATTAAAACAATTAATTATTTTATTTACTTCTTCATTAGCATTAGGTCTATATTTATCAATAAGAGATTTATTTTGAGAATATACTTCTTCCCAATAATCTTCAAAGATAGAAGCAATAGTTCCAGTTTTTTTAAAAGAATTATAATTTTTATTTAAAGAACCATCTGAATTAAACATATTATAATCAAGTTCTCTATCTAAAAAATAGTTAATAAAATCTTTTTCATCCATTTTTAATATATACTTACTCATAATATAAGTATATCAAAAAAGAGTACCCTCGGGTACTCATATGAAAAATTTATTTTTCATTTTTCTTGT
>JBJEDY010000051.1:0-1703 GCA_051872535.1 Bacilli bacterium
GTTACTATTCACAGCTAAGTGACCATCTATCAACAGATTATGGGAAATTGTATTAAATTATCTCATAGTCTTTTTTCTTTTTTTAATTAGGTGTATAATTAAACTACTAAAGAAAGTATAGTGATGTTATGGAAAGTTCATTAGGAAGACTACAAAGATTAGTTGATAAACAAGAAAAGCAAATCTTAGATTTAAAAGAAAGATTACAAAAAGAAAAAGAAAAAAATAAATCTAATGAGTTGATGTTAGACTATTATAAAGATAATATTCAAAAAATGGTTGCTAAAGCAGTTGAAAAACAAATAGCGCCTATTCTTGAAGAAAATCAAAAATTAAAAGAAGAAAATGAGAGATTAAGACGTATCTTAAATAATGATAGCAATAATTCTGGTATTCCAACTAGTAAGACTTCTATAGGAAAAGAAAAGAGAATTCCTAATACAAGAAAAGAAACAAGTAAAGATAAAGGCGGTCAATTAGGGCATAAGAAATCTAAATTAGAAAAATTTAATGATAATGAAATAACAGATACTTATATTCATGAGCTTAATAATACTACTTGTCCATGTGGTGGTAAATTATTAGTAATTGGTAAAAGAGAAAAAGATGAGTTTGAAATTGATATTAGATTAAAGAAAATAAGACATGAATTTATGGAATATGAATGTAATTGTTGTCATAGAAAAATTAATGTACCAATTCCAAATAATTTAAAAGAAGATAATCAATATGGAAAAAAAGTTCAAGCACTAGCAATATCTCTTGTAAATGAAGGATATGTTTCTTTTCATAGAACAAAAGAACTTATATCTGGATTTACAAATAGTGAGATGAATATGAGTGAAGGATATATAGCAAAACTTCAAAAGAGATGTTATGACAAATTAGAAGATTTTGACAATGAATTGCATAAAAGAATTTTAGAGCAAAAATTATTGCATTGGGACGATACTGTAATTAATATTGATAAAAAACAAGCATGCTTAAGATTTTATGGAACGGAAAAACTAGCATATTACAAAGCACATGAAAAGAAGAATAAAGAGGGATTAGATAGTGACGGCATATTAAATTATCTTTCTAATGAATGTGTTGTAATGCATGATCATAATAAAATAAATTATAATGATGAGTATAACTTTACTAATGCGGAATGTTGTGTTCATTTAATAAGAGATTTGCAAAGATTAAATGAAGTATTACCGAGAGAATGGATTAATAAATTAATAGAACTTTTAGTAACAACAAATGCAAAAAGAAAAGATTATATAAATAAAAGTATTATGTATTTTGACCAAGAAGTAACTGATAAAGTTATATTAAGTTATGATGAAATAATTACTGAAGCCAAAGAAGTAAATAGAAAAGATTTTAACAAATATTATGGATGTGAAGAAAAAACATTGATAAAAAGATTAGAACAATACAAGGATAACTATTTACTTTGGGTATTAAGATTTGAAGTCCCATTTTCTAATAATTTAAGTGAAAGGAGTCTAAGAAGTAGCAAAACCAAAATGAAGGTATCAGGACAATTTGCTAATATACAAAACGCAAAATATTTTGCAAGAATAAAGAGTTATATTGAGACTTGTAAAAGGAATGATATAAATGTTTATGATGCGTTATGTAAGTTGATAAATGATAATCCATATAAAATAGAAGATATGAAAACAGACTAAAATCATTATGACTTTAGTCTA
>JBJEDY010000052.1:0-1693 GCA_051872535.1 Bacilli bacterium
ATAAAAATAATTAACCTTTAAATTTGTATTGATAAATTTTACCAGTGTAACCTTTGAAATAAGTAGGATACATATCATGACCACATTTTTCACAAGCAAAAGCAGGCATATAATTAGGTATATCACGATCCATATCTTCAAATTGCATAACAATGTGAGTAGGAATATTTTCATGTATACCACAATGTGAACACACAAAATCAGTATAATGAGTTTCACCAGAATCAGGATTATTATCACCGATAATTAGAGGTTCACTAAAATCATCAAAAAAGCAATCAGGAAAAATATTTTCATTTATCTTTCTTAAAGCTTTGCGTTCTTTTTTTGTTAATTTGTTTTTTCTTTGTCCCATAGAGCCTCCTTTCTATGAAGAATTGAAACAATAGTATTTATCATTAATTTTGATAGAATCTAAAGTCATTACCTTTCCACAAGATTTACAAATTAAAGGATCAATACCGAAATAGAATCTAATTCTATTTCTCCAGGAATTAATACAAGTTCTAGCTTTAAAATAAGTATGGGAAAAAAGTTTAAAAAGTTTTTTGCTAGAGCGAATAGGTCTACAATAAAAGCCATAGTAGCGAATCATATTAAAACCTTTATCAGGGATATGAGATATAATTAATTTAAAGAAGTCAAAAACTGATAAAGTTTCAACAACACGTTTACCATCTTCATGTCTGTCATACCAAAATTTAACGATTTCACCGTCGTAGTAAACAATTCTAGATTCAGCAATAGCCGGTCTACAAGTATAACGAATAATATATTTACTAGTATCTTTAGCGTTAAGAGAAAAATTTTCTTTAGCATAGACATAGAAACCTTGTTTAGTATGAGAATAAATTTGATTTTTAAGAGGTCTAAAATTCATTTTACCGAAATGTTTTTCAAGTTTAGAAAGTAACATATGCTGAAAAGATTTTCTAAGTTGCTCAAAAAAGATAGGAACTTTTCTGTAAATAGTAGAAACACCAGAAGCATATTCACAAAAGAGAACATGAATATGAGGATTCCATTTTAAATCTCTACCGAAAGTATGAAGACAAGAAATAAAACCTAAAGCATATTTTTCGGATTTTTTGAATTTATGAATTGTATAATTTAAAGTATCTTTAACAGAATCAAAAAGAATATCAAGACAAGTTTTACGATGTTCTTTAAAAAGATTGCGAAGTTCTTCAGGAATAGTAAAAACGATATGTCTATGAGGAGCTTTAATAAGCCTAGACAAAATCATATCAGTTTTTCTTAAAATATTAGCAACGCCACAGGAAGAACAAAATCTAGAATGGCAGCGAAAAGGAACAAGTTTGATTTGATCGCAATCTTCACAGACATAGGTGTAATAGCCTTCAGAAAGACAACCACATTTTCTAACACGTTCAACTTCATGAAAAACAACATTTCTAATCTTTAAATTATGTTTATTAGCATAAATAACAAAATCATCCCATTTGTCATTAAGAATATCTTTAATTCTAATTTTGTTTTCAGGAGAAATATCTACATCTTTAGAAATATATTGTATAAACTTTTGATTATTTAAATCTTTAATATTACAACACATAAAAACCTCTTAAACAAATTATATAAAAAAAATCTGTAAAGTCAAGAAAAAGCCTAACTTTTTTAGTTAGACTTTAAATTATGCCCCGAAGGGATGTAACTTTAGTTACTTTTCTTG
>JBJEDY010000053.1:0-38329 GCA_051872535.1 Bacilli bacterium
GTTCCTTTAACAATAACTTCTATTTCATTTTTACCAGGATTTAAACTATGAACACCATTTCCAATTACTTGGTGATTTGGATTACTAGCAGATGCATTTATTGTAATACTTGATGATGATGGTTCTTTACAAGTTTAGTTTAAAATAGTTGAACTAAATACTGGATTTAAAGAACATCCCGTTACAAATAAAGATTTTAAGGGATTTTTTACTTTAGAATCTGGATTATTACTAGGTGTTTGGTCAATTACAATTTCATTACCATGTGTTATAGTTGTAGATGCTTTTAAAGTTTCTGAATTACCATTTATTGTAGCCGTAAGATTTACTATTGATGTACCATTTATTGCTGTATCTTTTGTTTTAAAATGAATACTTAATGCTTGACCTTCTGTAAATTTTTCTCCAGTTAAATCAATTGTGATATTTCCGTTTGTATTTTGAGCTTTTGGTGTACCATGTGATGAAAATGTATTTACATAATTAAGTTTACTCGTATCATATATAACTTTAAGATTTAATTGATTTACCTCAGTAGTTACTCCTTTTAGATAAATACCAACATTAAATTCTTTACCTGGTTCAACAACTGATTGTTCAAGCCCCATTTGTATTTCTGCAGCTTCTATTTTCAATGGAATAAAAATAAATAAAGCTAGTACTAAAACTATTAAAAACTTCGTTTTTTTCATAATTATTTCTCCTTTTTATTCAAACAACCCTTTATTTTTATAATCATACCATTATTTCATAAAAAAAACTAGATAAAAAAAGCTAGTTTTCTAGCCTTTATACTTCTTGAACGACTGCAATAATCATTGGTTTACATTCTGTTTCTTGATATAGATATTTTCCTAATTCTTCTCTAATTTCACTCTTAATTTTATTATACTCAATAAAGTTATCAGTAATATTCTTTTCAATAACTGCTGCAGATATTTTCTTTATTTCATCAATCATATTAGTTGAATCTTTTACATAGATAAATCCTCTTGTAGTTACTTCCGGTCCAACTAAAATAACTTTTTCTTTTTTACTTATTGTAGCACTAATTAATACAATACCACTTTCGCTAAGCATCTCTCTGTCTTTCAACACAAGTTCCCCAACATCATCATTTGATTTACCATCAATTAAGACATCATTAACTCTAACAGCATCAATTTTATCAACATACTTACCATTTTCAAATTCAATTATTTCCCCATTTTGCTTAAGAAGAATATTTTCCTTTGGAATATTAAGAGTAGATGCAATATTAGCATTACCTACCATATAACGATATTCACCTTTAACAGGAATATAGTATTTAGGTTTTAATAAATTTATCATTAACATTAAATCTTCACTTGATGCATGTTGCAAAATGTTTTTACCAGTTGGGATTGATTCAATATCACAACCACACATAGCTAATTCATTTTCAATTTTAACTAAGATTTTTTCACTACTATCTTCACGAGATTCAGCAAATACAACCGTATCTTTTGGCTGAAGTTTAATAAATTTATCATAACCATTTAATATTTTACTCAAAGAATTATATGGATTTTCTTTATTGTCGGCCACTAATAAAATGGAATTATTATCTTCTAAATTACTTAAATCTCCTAACATAGAATCATCAAAATTTAAGTAACCTTCTTTTTTAGCATAGTTAATTATATTTTGAAGTTGTTTTCCCATAATAATTATCTTACGATGGGAATTTTCAGCACTTTTAAAGATTTCCTCAATTGTGTATAAATGGTTAGGTAAAACCAAAAATAATACTCTTCCACTATGATGTTTTAAAACATTTTTAAAGAATCCTGTTAAACGATGTGATGGTGAAGTATGACCAATTCTTTCTGAAAAAACTGATTCAGACATTAAAGCAAGTACCCCTTGCTTACCAACATAAGCAATTTTACCTAAATCCATTGCATAATCATTTTGCATGGCTGGATCGATAATAAAGTCGCCTGTATAACAAATTGAACCATCTTTAGTATTTAATACATACATAACAGAATCTGGTACTGAATGGTTAACTGATATTGGAAAAATACTATTAGTACCAAAACTAATTTTCTTGTGAGCTTTGATTTCAATTATTTTATTAGGATCAACACCTTCATTTTCTAAGATAAACTTAGTAAACTTAGTTGCATAAACATGAACATTAGGAATTTGACTAATTAAATCTCCAACTGCCCCCATATTTTCATAATGACCATGGGTTAAGAAAATACCTTTAATTCTCTTTTGATTCTTTACTAAGAATTCAAAATCAGGGATAACATAGTCAATCCCATATAGATTTTCATTAGCAAACTTTAAACCACAATCAAAAACAAATAGATCATTATCGACATCTATAATGTAGCAATTTTTACCATTTTCATCAAGTCCACCAAGACTAAAAATTTTTATTTTACTCATAATCATTCTCTTTTCTAATATTTATTAATTTAATATAAAGGCTTTGCTCGTTGTAATTATAACAAATATTAGTAAAAAAGACAAATTATTTTACATTAACTTCAGTAATAAGTTTACTTAAAAAGACAATATCTAAATCTTTATTATGGATATATTTTATTAAAAGTTCTAGTTCCTCTTTCGTTACATCTTTGTTAACTTTGATAATAACACCATTTTCGATTTTGTTTTTTATTTCTAGAAGACCATCTTTTTTTAATTCTAAAGCTTCTACTAAGTAATATCTTCTTTTTTTGCATTCATTAATATTTACGTCGCTATTTATTATACAGATGTTAGTATTTATTTTGTCTTTATCTAATTGTTTTTCTAAAGCTTTAAAATCTTTATTCTCATTATTAAGTCTTTCATTAGATGTACCATAAGTTTCTAAATTTGTTAAAATATCATAATTGATTTTTAAATTATCTAAATATTTTATAAAGGTAGAATTATATTCAATTATAATAGTTGCTTGTTTTTTTGATTTATTTCCACTTATTATTATTTTTTCTTTATTATCTTCTAAAGATATTTCCGGTGGAACTTGATTATAGGATAAGTAATATTTATTAAAAATTTTATATGGACGCATTTGATTAAATGATTCATTAACATTAACTTCTAAACCATTTAATCCAGGTATAATGTATTCATCATTTATAATGGCATCAATACTATTTACTTGCATATCATCCTTTACTTCATTGATACTTTTCATTATAGGATTAGAGTTTTTAGCAATTAATGACGCTTTGTTAGTAAAGTAAAAACTAAATATCATTATAATTACTAAGAAAGAATATTGATATATTTTTTTCATAAAGTCACCTAATTAACTATATGAAAGATAAAGTTTTTTTTTCAAATTATTTATTATTTTTGTTATCAATAAAAAAAACAACTCTAGTTAATTGCAGAAATTAGTTTTCATTTAACTTAACTAGAGTGATTTTTATATTTTTTTTGTTTACAAATTTTATTATTTATCTTCTTTCTTACTTGATAAAAATGTTACTTTCTCAGCAACAACTTGTAGTTTGTATTTTTGATTTCCTTCTTTATCTGTGTATTTATCCATTTGAATACGTCCTTTAATACCAACAATATCACCTTTATGGCAATATTCAGAAGTATTACTTGCTATAGCATCCCATAATACACAATCGATAAAATCAGTTTCATATAGACCATCAATGTTTTTGTAAGTTCTTTGAACAGCTAAAGTTACAGACGAAATTTTCTTACCACTTTCAGAAGTTATAACTTCTGGGTCTTTAGTTAATCTTCCAACTAACACTACTTGATTTAACATTGTCAAAACCTCCCTTCAAAAGGCACTATAACAAAATGATAATGTAGATACAAATTACAAAAAAAGTATTTTTGTATAGAGGTTTATAGTAGAAATATTCTAAATGATATTTATTCTGAATACTTTGGTATACAAAAAAAAGACAATAATAATTTTTTTGTCTTTTTTTAATTTTTTAATAAACGATTTAATTCTACAGCATATTCCATAGGGAGTTCTTTTTTAAAATCATTAATAAATCCCATAATTAACAATTCTTTAGCTGTATTTTCAGAGATACCTTTGCTTGTTAAATAAAATAGTTGTTCTTCATTAACTTTAGAAATTGTTGCTTCATGTTCTAAAATACTGCTTTTATTACCTACAATATTTTTAGGATATGTATCACTTTTTGATAAATCATCCAAAAGAATCGTATCACATTTGATACTAGCACGACTATTTAAGGCATTCTTACTTATTTTAGTTGTTCCACGATAATTGGCTGTTCCACCATTAGAAGCAATAGATTTCGAAACAATATTACTTCTAGTATTCTTTCCTAAATGAATCATCTTTGCGCCAGCATCAAGAACTTGTCCTTCTTTGGCATAAGCAATAGAGATAGAATTACCAACAGAGTTGTCTCCTTTTAAAATACAACTTGGATATTTCATAGTTACTTTACTTCCAATATTACCATCGATCCATTCCATAAGACCATTTTCTGAAACAATAGCTCTTTTAGTGACTAAGTTATAAACATCTGTTGACCAATTTTGAATAGTTGAGTAACGACATTTGGCATTTTTCTTAACAAATATTTCAACAACACCAGCATGAAGAGAACTAGATGAATAAGATGGTGCCGTACACCCTTCTATGTATTGTAATTCAGCTCCTTCATCTACAATTATGATTGTTCGCTCAAACTGACCTAATGATTCAGAATTAATGCGAAAATAGCTTTGCAATGGACGATCTACTTTAGTATTTTTAGGAATATATATAAATGATCCTCCACTCCATGCCGCACCATTTAAAGCTGTATATTTATTTTCGGCATAGTTTACTAAATGATTAAAATATTCTTTAAATAATTCTGGATATTTTTGTAATGCATCATCTGTAGAAGTGAAAATAATATCATTATTTAAACTTGTATTATGATAAACTACTTCACTTTCAAATTGATTAGTAACTCCTCCTAAATACTCTTTTTCAGCTTTAATAACTCCTAATTCATCAAATGTTTTTCTGATGTTACAAGAAACATTCTTCCAGTCATTAGTTAATTTTGATGAGTCATCTTTTTTATAATAATTTAAATTATCAAAATCTATATCCAGTTCAGGACCAAAAGATGGGTTATCTAATTCTTGAAACTTTTCCAAAGATTGTAAACGAAAATCTAGCATCCATTTTGGTTCATTTTTAGATGCCGATAAATTGATTATAAATTGTTTATCTAATTTCTTTTTCATATTCATCACTTGTATTATTATACACTAATATTATTACTTTGAAAATCAATTAGTTTATGATATTATTATTATAGAATAGTGGGTGTTTAAAATGGCAGCAAACAATAATATTAATGATTATCTATTAAAAGAAATGAAAGAACTTAATCCAAATTTAAATGGTATTAATTATGATATTACAACTAATACTATTTCTTATAATGGTCTAAGTGTTAATTTAAATCACTTTTCTTTATCTGAAATATATAATCAATATGGTCAATTAAAAAGTGATATTGAAGTTATAAACCCCTTAGATTTATTTAATGCTATTTCTATTAATGTTGCTGTTAAAGAAAAAGAATATACTAAAAATAATGATAGTATTGATCAGATTCAAAATATTGAACCTTATATAAAAAATATTAAATTAATTAAAGAGAAAAATGATCTTGGTACAGAAAAACAATTTATAAACATTACAACTACTGATGGTAAAAGTCATACTCTTTACGATTTCTTACCTAATGATGTTATAGAAGCATTAAAAAATATTGCCCAAAGAAATGGAAATAGTTTTCAAGGTATTACAGAGAATGATTTATTTGCTCAAATAAGAATAAAACTGGAAGATAAATTTGAAATAAAAAGTAAAGATGATCAAGATAAAAAAGAAGAAATAATACCATTTAATGACGGAAGTATTGTAGTAGATGGTACTAAACTAATTGACGTTCCAGAATATATTAATATTGTTGAAAATTCTAATGGCATTAGTGCTAAAGAATTAGCGAAAAAAGAATTTTTTGAAAGTTTTATGTCAAATTTATATTCATATAAAAGTTATTTAGGTAAAGATGCTTTAGATATGTGGAATAGTTATGAACAGTATATTATTGTTAATAGTACTTTGGAAAATTATCCACCTAAAATTGCAGAAGCAATTGATGTTTATAACAAAATTAATGAGAATGCTAAACAAGTTGAACTTAAAAATGCTGAAAATAAATCATTAGTATTAAATTATCAAAATGAACTGGCAAGAAAGCAAGCTGTAGCAAATAATAGAGCTGGTGTTGCTAGTGCTTTACTTATTGTTGAAATTACATCATTTGTAAGTATTATTTTAGCTACAATAATATTTGTATTATTTAGAACTTAAAGATTAATTATAAAATCCTAATTCAGCTGAATTAGGATTTTAATGATTTTTTTTATACTTTTTTCTAACTAGTTCATTATAAATATTTATCTTGTTTCAACTAACAGTTTAATAGCTGTTTTTTGTTCACCTTGTATTTCAATATCATTAAAAGATGGAATTACAACAAGATTTACTCCTGATGGTGCAATAAAACCACGACATATAATAATTGCCTTTATAGCTTGATTTAATGCTCCTGCCCCTACTGCTTGTAATTCAACTGAACTATTTTCTCTAATTACATTAGCAAGTGCTCCTGCTACTTTACTTGGATTTGAACTAGATGATACTTTAAGTATTTCCATATTTATTTCTTCCTTTCTTAATAAAGTTTATTGTTTTATTTTTTAATTATGACTATAATTGAATTATTACAATGTATTGTGTATAATACTTTTTGTTGGAGGGGCATTATGATTACAATAAAAACAGATGAAGAAATAAAAAAATTAAGAATTGCTGGAGAAGTTGTTGGTAAGACTCATAAATATTTACAACAATTCTTAAAACCTGGTATAACTACGAAAGAAATTGATAAATTAGCGGAAGAATACATAATAAGTCAAGGCTGTACACCATCATTTAAAGGTTTATATGGCTTTCCTGGATCTATTTGTATTTCAATTAATGAAGAAGTTGTTCATGGTATTCCTAGTAGTAGAAAATTACAAAATGGCGATATATTAAAACTAGATATTGGAGCTAGTTACGAAGGATATCACGGAGATTCAGCTTGGAGTTATCTCATTGGTGATGGCAGTGATAAAGATAAAAAACTACTTCAACATACTGAAGAGGCTTTAATGGCTGGACTTAGTGCTATTCATAATGGATGTCATGTTGGCGATATTGGTCATGCAATATCAAAAGTGGCTCATAAATATAATTTAGGCATTGTTAGAGAATTAGTTGGCCACGGAGTTGGAAGTGCTGTTCATGAAGACCCTGATGTTCCTAACTATGGTAATAAAGGTAATGGTCCTGTTTTAAAAACAGGGATGGTTATTGCTGTCGAACCAATGTTAAATCAAGGTACTGCTACAATATATATGTTAGACGATGAATGGACCATTATTACTGGGGACGATAAGAATTCTGCACATTTTGAACATACTATATTGGTTACAGATACTGGTTATGAAATATTAACAAAAAGAGATGTAGAGGTATAAAAAAAATTTATCGATCGATAAATTTTTTTAATTTATAAAATAAAATCTATAATAATTATTTTTCCCATCGAGTATATGAACCACAAGGTAAAACCATATTACTATTCTTTAAAGGTATTCCTAATTCATCAGAAGAAATTGTTCCTTTATACTTTTTACCTACAGTTAATTCTAAAACATTTTCAATAACTGTTTGAGATAATCCTGTTGTATATGAGTTTATTATAAATAAAATTGGATCATCACTTAATATTTCACTACATAAATCTACTAATTCATATAAATCTTTTTCTATATTCCAAACTTCCCCATTTTTTCCTCTTCCAAATGATGGTGGATCCATTAGAATAATATCATATTTATGTTCCCTTTTGATTTCTCTTTTTACAAACTTTTTAACATCATCAACTAAATATCTTATAGGAGCATCAGCAAGTCCTGATGATTTAGCATTCTCTTTCGCCCATGCAACCATCCCTTCAGAAGAATCTACATGTACTACACTTGCTCCTTCTTTAGCTGCTGCAATAGTTGCAGCTCCTGTATATGCAAATAAATTTAAAACATTAATGTGTCTATTTGTATTTTTTATCTTTTCCCTAATTAAGTTCCAGTTATATGCTTGTTCAGGAAATAAACCAGTATGTTTAAATCCCATTAATTTTAAATTAAATGTTAAGTCCTTATAAGATACTGTCCAACGATCTTTAAGTTTTTTATTCTTAATATCCCAAGAACCGCCACCTTTATTACTACGATTATAGATAGCATCAATATTATTCCATTCATTTTTATTCATTTTATCTGGCCATATAATTTGTGGATCTGGCCTTAGTAATTTAACACCATTCCAATTTTCAAGTTTCATTTTATCAGCCATATCTAATAATTCATAATCATAAAAGTCATTAACTAATTTCATAAAGTCACCTGTTTAATTATATCATATATTCATAAATTGTTGAATTTTTGGCAAAAAAAGATAAAAAATCAGTATTTTCATCATAACCTATAATACAAAAATGTAAATATTTTATAAATCCACCATGAGATACAACTAAGATGGTTTTGTCTGGATAGTTTTGTTTTATTTTTTCTAAAAACTTCTCTGCTCTTTTCATACAATCTTTAATACTTTCAACATTTTTGGAATCATCATTCAATTTATAATCTTGATAGTGCGCAAAATCTTCTAAAATAAATTTAGTTCCTTCTAAATCACCAAAACATCTTTCAGTTAATAATTCATCTATAATTATTTCTTTTTTTCCTTGGACTAATAATTCTGCTGTTTGTCTAGCTCTTTTAAGTGGAGAACAAAGAACAACATCTATTTCATCTATTGGTAGTTCTTTAGATAATTCTTTTATTTCATTTATTCCATTTTGATTAAGATCAGTATCTGTTAATCCCTGAATAATTCCTAATTCATTCCAATCAGTTTTACCATGTCTTACCATATATATTTTTTGCATAAGCCACCTACTTTAAGATAATAGTTTATTTGTAAAGTATGATACACCTTTTTCATCATTTGTTTTAGTTATTTCATCAGCAATGCTTTTTAATTTAGAAGTAGCATTCCCCATTGCTACACAATAACCAGCTAATTCACACATACTAATATCGTTATCACCATCACCTATTGTTATAGCATCTTCTTTTGAGATATGAAGATAATCTAATAGTTCTGTTATCCCACGAGCTTTAGATACACCAACAGCATTAAAGTCATGAAAATAGTCCTTATTTGGATGACGATTTCCTGATTTTAAATCATTAGATGTACTTGCTAAATGGATACTTGGATATAAATCAGCAAACATTCTTGGTATAACTAACATACGATTATAGTTTAAAGATGTTAAAACAATTTGATTTACAGGATATTTAATTTCATCATATGAGTTAATTAAAATACGATTACTACTCTCTTCAATTGATTGATAATCTTCATTTGTTGTATTTAATAACATATTTATATTAGATTTTTGGCAATAAGAAAGAATTTCTTTAACATCTTTTTCAGGTATTGCAGCATTAAATATTACCTCATTAGTTTTAATATTTGTTACTTCAGCTCCATTGGAAGAAATTAAATAATCACTTGTTCCGACTTCTAATGCAACGTTCTTAGCATATTTACAACTTCTTCCAGTACATAAAACAACTAAATAGCCTTGATCTTTTAATCTTTTTATTTGATTAATTGTTTCTTTATCTATTATCCCATCTGAGTTACGTAAAGTCCCATCTATGTCTATAAATACTATTTTATACTTTTTCACACTACCACACTCTTTACATTTTAATTATATCTTTTTACAATGTTATTGTAAACAAAAAGACAAATGTGATTGTAAAGAAAAAGACTAGTTAAACTAGTCAATTTTGAAATTGGGAATTATATAAGTCAGCATAGAATCCATTCTTTTTCATTAATTCATCATGTTTTCCTTGTTCAATTATATTTCCTTCATTCATTACTAAGATTAAATCAGCATTTTTAATTGTTGATAATCTATGAGCAATAATAAATGATGTCTTACCTTCAGTAAGTTTATCCATTGCTTTTTGAACAAGTTCTTCAGTTCTTGTATCAACATTAGAAGTGGCTTCATCTAAAATTAAGAAGGGAGCATTTTCTATCATACCTCTTGCTATAGTTAATAATTGTTTTTGACCAGCAGATACTGATTCACTATCATCTAGTTTAGCATCTAATCCTCCCGGTAAAGTTTTAATAAAATGGTCTACTCCAACTGTTTTTAAAGCAGTCCATATTTCTTCATCTGTATTATTTTCTTTATTAAATTTAATATTATCTCTAACTGTACCATTAAATAGCCAAGTATCTTGTAATACCATTACAAATAAATCGTGAATATTTTCTCTGGTAAGTTCCTTAATTGAAACCCCATCAATTAAAATATCTCCATCATTTATGTTATAAAACTTCATAAGAAGATTGACAATTGTCGTTTTACCAGCACCTGTTGGTCCTACTATGGCAATTTTTTCACCAGGCAAAGCTTTGGCACTAAAGTTTTTAATAATTACTTTATCATCATCATATCCAAACTTAACATTTTTAAACTCGATATTTCCAATAACTTTATTTTTATCTAAAACTTTTACAAATTTACTTTCATCTGGCATTTCTTTTTCATCTAAGAATTCAAATACTCTTTCACTAGCAGCTGTAGCTCCTTGAAGTCCAGTCATTGCTTGAGCTATTTGTGATAATGGATTAGTAAACATTCTAACATAAATCATAAATGCTACAATAACACCAATAGAAATAATATTATTCATAGTTAGTAATGCTCCAACTACACAGATAGCAACATAACCAAAGTTACCAACAAAACCCATTATAGGGTTCATTAACCCAGATAAAAATTGACTCTTACGATTACATACATATAATTTTTTATTTAATGTATCAAAATCTTCACTAGCTTTTTTAGTTCCATTATATGCTTTAACAATATTGTGACCAGAATATATTTCTTCTATATGAGCATTTAAATTACCTAATTCTATTTGACGTTCATTAAAATATTTTTGTGATTTATTAAGAATAAGACTCATCATACTAAACCCTATTAATGTTGATAAAATTGCAGTTATAGCCATAATCCAGTTAGTAACAAACATCATAACAATTGATCCTAAAAAAATTGTCGAACTTCCGACAAGAGTTCCAAGACTTTGATTCATATTCATAGCAATTGAATCGATATCGTTAGTTACTCTTGATAAAATATCACCCATTTCATGATTATCAAAATACTTAAGTGGTAAATTATTGATTTTTGTAGTTATTCTTGTTCTCAGATTTTTAGCATAATTATTAGATACAGTACATAAAATGAATCCTTGAATATAATTAAAGATTGCACTTACAATATGTAAAGTTAAGATAATTATTGCTAAAGATGTGACTGTTTTCATATTAATAACTGGTTTAATTATTTCATAAATAGATTTTGGTACACTTAATAAAATACCCATTGCTTGTTTACTATCTTTCTTATCAAAACTTGTATATAATTTTACTGCTGTTACTTGGTCCATACTTGTTATAGTATTACCATCCATTGCAAATTCATCAAATAATTCTAATAGAGTTTCATCAGAAATTTCCATAATATGCTCTTTGTTATTATTTTTTATAGCATCGGTTAGGATTATTTTATCTTCTTCCGGAAACTCCTTACTATTCATAATAATTTGGTAATTATTCATTAAAATACGATTATCAGTAATATTTCTTCTTATCCTTGCTTCCAACTCTTCCATTTTGACATTATTAGGTTTAATACCATTTTCTACTTCATCAGTAAATTTAGATAATAAATTAGGAGTAATTAAACCTAAAATAGCACTTACTACAGCGAGAATTAGAGCAATAAATAACAGTTTATGCCATTTTTTCATATCATGAAATAACTTTATCATTGTTTCTTTAAAGTTTTTAGACTTTTCAGGAGCTATTCCTTTTGGTCCATGTCCAAATCTAGGCATGATTTAAATCCTCGCTTCCTAATTGGGATAAGGCAATTTCTTTATAGATAGAACAATTCTTAAGAAGCTCTTTATGAGTTCCTATTCCTACACATTTACCTTTATCTAGTACTACTATTTTATCAGCATTCATAATTGTCCCAATTCTTTGAGCAACAATTAAACAAGTAGCATCTTTTGTATATTCTTTTAAACTTTTTCTTAATTCAGCATCAGTTTTAAAATCTAACGCTGAAAAAGAATCGTCAAATATATATATTTCTGGGGTTTTAGCAATTGCTCTTGCAATAGAAATTCTTTGTTTTTGACCACCAGAGACATTTGTTCCTCCTCTTGAAATATTAGAATCATAACTATTTTCCATTTTGGTTACAAAATCTTCTCCTTGGGCTATTTTGATTGCTTCTTTTATTTTCTTTAAAGGTATACTATCATTACCATAAGATACATTTTCTTTAACACTAGCTGTAAACATAAATGCTTTTTGAGATACATATCCTAATTTATTATTTAAGGCTTCTTGTTTGTAGTCTTTAACATTTACCCCATCGACTAATATTGTTCCTGAAGTTGCATCATAAAATCTTGGTACTAAATTAATTAATGTTGATTTACCACTACCTGTCGAACCAATAAAAGCAACAGTTTCCCCTTTATTAGCTTTAAATGATACATTTTCTAAAATGTATTCATCAGCGTCAGGATATTTAAATGATACATTTTTAAATTCAACTGTACCTTTTTCTTTTGTTTTACCATCAAAAGTACCATCGACTATAGATAATTCTTCTTCTAATACTTCATTAATACGACGAGCTGATATTTGAGCTCGAGGTAAAATCATAAAAATCATGCCTAACATTAAGAATGCCATAATAACTTGCATTCCATAGCTAACAAAAACTATCATATCACTAAATAAAGTTAATTTATCCATTAAGACAGCATGACTAATTAAGATTGCACCTATAAAATAAATTCCTACCGATAAACTATTCATAACAGTGTTCATTATTGGATTCATTAACGCAAAACATCTTTGATTAAATAATTGAGCTTTAGTTAATTCTTCATTTACTTCATTAAAACGTCTTTCTTGAAATTTTTCAGCATTAAATGCTCTTATTACACGAATACCAGTTAAGTTTTCTCGTGTTACACCATTTACTTTGTCAATTAGTTTTTGAACTAAAGCAAAACGCGGTAAAACAATTGCCATAATTATGCCAGAAGATAATAAAAGAATAACAACACATCCTCCAATTAAGGCACTCCATTCCATACTCTTATTTATGATTTTAGTTACAGCCCATACAGCCATAATTGGTGCTTTTATCATTGCTTGCAAACCTAATGAAATAAACATTTCTATCATAGTTACATCATTAGTTGTTCTTGTTATTAAACTACTTGTTTGAAATTTTTTTATTTCCGCTGTACTAAATGATTCTACTTTATCAAATATTTTTTTACGAATGTTCATCGAAAATGTTGATGATACTCCTGTTGTTAAATAACCAACAAAAATAGCTGTTGCTAAACTTCCTAAAGAACATAGAACCATATATAATCCTTGAGTTAAAACATCTTTTATACTACTTCCTTCAGTTCTAATAAGGACAGTTATCTTACTCATATAGTCTGGAAGTCTTAATTCCAACCAAACTTGACAGAATATAAATACTATACATATAGCAATAATGAATAAATCCTTTTTTGTTAAATTGGAAAATAATTTTTTCATTTGTTCACTTCCTATAAATATACTACTCTTTTCTTTCAAAAAAGCTCTTACATAATTATAATTTTATTAAGATAATCAGTCAAGTAAAGGCAACAGTAACTTTTAAATAATTCTAAAACACCATAAAAAAAATTGCAAATATGCAATTTTTAAAGTTTTCTTCTTAATTCTAAAAAATAGACAATTATAAATATAATGACCCCTACTAGAGAAATATATATAGATAATTTCTTTAATGGAGCTGCATATATGATTTTTATATTATGCTTTCCACTTGATATTTTAAAACCAATAAAACTTTCATTTACTTTTTCTATTTTTACTTCTTCTTCATCTATATATGCAGTAAATCCTTTATCATATGGAATCGAAGTTGTAAAGTATCCATCTTTACTTACATCAATACTTCCTTCCAAAACATTATCTAACATTTTAGTTATTTTAAGTTCATCTACTTTAGTTATAACATTCTCTAAATATGCATAATCTAAAGCATATAACTCTATATCACTAATATTATATCTCCCTTTACCAAATATTATTGATAATGTTTTTAAATTTTTATCAGAAATAACATAGTCAAAATCATAATTTTGATTATGATATTTCCATTCAGCACAAGTTAGTTTATTTTTCACTTCATTAATTGTTATATAGGTATCCCCAAAAGTACATGATTGAGACTTATTATTTCGAAAACGAATAAATATGACATGGTTTTGATATTTTTCATCTAAAGTGTATTTAGCTATACCATGTTCTTTAGATTTTATTATATAATGCCCATTTTCTTCTTTTATAGTTAAACCTTCAGTTTCAATTTCATCCATATTAATTTCAAACTTCTTAATATTGGAAATAAAATCTGTGTTTGTATCAGCATCAGCTATAATATTATTTAGTAAAGCTTCAGCTTGTTTTGGATAACCTAATTTAGCAAAATCATCATAATTTAAAATATTAGAAGTTGCATATGCTATTGGTAAAACACTATCATTTTTATATATAAAGTAATCATCTTTAGATTGAATTAATTCATATCCTTGATGTTCCTTTTTACTATCACTTACAGTATATTTTGATGATGTAAATATATTATAAAGAATATTATTAGTTGGGCTAGTAATTGCTCTATTACGATGAGGAAAATTATTATTCATTACATCATAATAGAAATAATTGTAATTCATATTATAAATAGATGAATAAATTGTTGTATTAAAATAATTTAGATTGTGGAAAATTCGATTATTATATTGAGTACTATACACTAAATTAGTACGATAATAACCATCATCTAAATCAGTAATATAATCTACTGCATCCTTTAATTTATTGTATTCATTACTAGCTTCTTTTCTTATAACTAAATCATCATATGTTAAACTAACAAAGCAAGAAAGAAAGAAAGCAAATAAACATATAGGAATAGCAATTAAATATTTTTTATCAAATTTCTTATATAAGTATAAAGCTATTAGGATTACTGCCATATCACTTAAGATAACTATTTTTTTACTATTAATAGTTAACCCAATTAACATTACTATAATAAATATTAATACTACTTTTGAATAGTTAAACTTTTTATCAAATATTTTTTTAATTGTTTCACTAATAACTAATATACATATTGGTAACATTGGAATTAATGATTTAGAATCAATATACATTGTGGCATTTAAAATATAGTTAAATATTGGAAACAGTAAGAATAATCCTAAAACAATACTCAAAAACTTATTTTCTTTCTTTTCATCAAAAAAACTAATAATTCCCATAATAATAAAAGAAGTAAGACCAATTCCATATGGTTCATATAAGAAATAATTTAAATGAATATTAGGTAATAGAATATTTTTAAGACTAATTGTATTATAAGTTTCTCCTCTTCCACTTAAGATAACTTGGAATGTAGGAATAGTTATTACTGCTGATAATAAAATACCTAAGATAATTGGAGCGACAAAATAAAGTCCATCTAATATAAATCTTTTAAATGTTATAGTTTGATGCATTTTTAAATACTTATAAATACCATAAATCACTAATGCCACTATTCCACCAATACTATAATAATAACTTGTCATTACCATTAAAAAGACCGAGATAGCCAACGTACAACTACGATCTTTTTCTAATTTACGATCTACACCAAATAATCCAAGTATTAAAAATGGCATGTAGTTAATAAACATAATATGACGATGAGAGTGTAATGTGATTGATGTTGCAAATATAAATAAAAAAGTACTAATAAAACAATTTAAAGAACTATTATTTTTATTTTTTAACCAAGTATAAAGCATTGCAGCACTAACAATAACAGAAAGAATAGTAATTGCTATCATATAATTAGTCATATTAACAAATGGTAATAAATAAGAAAATAAGATATATGGACTTAATAATCCATAATATGAAAAATTATAGATATTTTGACCATTACCAATGTTAAAAGCAAAGTCTGGAAATAAGTTTTTTGTTTTATAAAACAAATCTCGAAAATATTCTGGAAATGCAATATGTTGTTCATACCAGTCTAATGTTGAACCATAATAGTATTTAAATTGAGAAAGAATGATAACGAAAAAAAGAAATAGAACACTTAGAACTATTATGTTTAAATAATCTTTTTTTGTTAAATTTTTCATTCTACACCATCTTTCCAATCATTGAAGGAAATTAAATCTTCATATTCATACATGTGATCAAAAGTAGTCATTATAAAACTTTGGGTTTTGTATAATTTTAAAACTTCAATTTTTCGATTTAATATATCTTTATCCATAACAGGAACTCTCTTAAAAATATTACCTATTTTCTTTTTAGAATAATATTTACCAAAATAAAATAATTTATCTTTATCACTAGTACAAGATGTTACTATTTGATTAGACATTTTATGATGGATATGTCCGTATTCTCCTAAAGGATTATGAGTAACTATCATTTCCCAATCTTTTAAATTTAGGATTGTAGAAATATCTTTGCTAATATCTTCTCTAACTGTATTCCAGTTATCTCTTTCCCCGTTAGTTTTATCCGGATAACCTAACATAATATATTTATCATTAGTACTATCCATTACTTTTACAAATTCTTTTACTCTCGATTTATCTTTTCCACAAGTAATACATACAACTAAATAATCATTTTCGATTAGTTCCTTTCCTCCCCATAACATTTCATCGTCTGGGTGAGCAACTATCATAATTTTATTTATTCCATCAAGATCAATATTATTAAAGTCATGAGTTGGTTTTGGTGTTAATAAATAATCGAATAGAAAAAATAATAATACGATAGCTATTATTATAATTAAAGCTATTGATAGCTTTTTAAAATTCTTCATAATATCTTCTTCCAGTCCTATAAAATCACATATAAAACATTACTCTTTTTTTCGTATTTTGTCAACATAAGGAAAAAGGTATAATGGACTATTCTTCGATTACTTTTGATGATGATAAAATATCGTGTAAACCACGTTCATCTGTTCTAAACAAAATCATAAAATATATAGTTATAGATATTAATGAACTTATAGCATTACTAACTGAGTAAACTTTATAAAAACCATTTATTTTCAAAAATTCAATACTTACCATATTGATAACTATAAAAGCAATTCCATAAAGAATTATTGCTCTAAAAAGATAATTTACAACAGGAAGTTCTTGACTATCTTTAGAAACAATTCTAATTTTCATCATCTTTTTACCAATTGTTTGGCCTTTATTAAAACATTGAAAAATTGCAAAATAACCAATAGTTACTAAGACATTAACAACATTAAAGGCTGTGCCAAAATAATTAATGTCATAAACAAGGGATTTTATTTCTTCGTTTGTTTCTTCGGTTGTTTCTTCTTCACTTTCTAAAATAGAAGTTGCTTTTTCAATTAATCTATCATTAGCATCATTATATTTATCCATTTGTTTTTGCATTAAACTAGTATTACAGATTAATCCTACTACAAAGGTAACTAATAGAATATCAACTATATAAGCTAATAATCTTTTATATTTAATTTTCATTTTCTTCAGCTCCTGTAAATACAATATTATCTACTAATAAATAAGGTGTTTTAATAGAAGGGATACTATATTCTAAATTATCCCCTATTTCGATAATATTATTTAATATGTCATTTAAATTTGTATTAATTATAACATTTTTTATAGCATGTTTAATTTGACCATTTTCAATTAAGAATCCCATTATTGAACCGCTATATATACCTGTCCCAATATTTAATGCGGATGAAGATATCATTAGTTCTGTGACATAGATTCCCTTATCAATGCTTGATAATAATTCTTCTTTATTTTTGGTTCCTGGTAAAATACTAACATTACGACAATCGATTGTATCATGATATCCATTTCCTGTGGAAAGAGTATCTGCAGATGCAGCACTATTTTTATTATGAAGGAAAGTTTTTACAATACCATTTTCAACCAAGATATTTTTTTTAGTCTTTGTTCCTTCGTCATCAAAAATACGATAGCATGGAGCTTTTATATCAGTAGCATCATCAATTATTGTTAATAATCCTGAGTACATTTTTTCATTTAAATGATTTTGCAACATTGATATATTACGGTTTATATTATCACCATTTAGCATACTTAATAAATACTTCACAATATCTGCCACAACATTTGGAGCAAATAAAGTTCGATAAGTCCCACTTTTTATATTTTTTTCATTTAAGTGAAGAAGATTCTTTTCGATTATCTCGTTTGCAAATTTCTCAATGTCTAACTCATTTTCATCCTTTAAAGTAAATATTTTCCATTCACAAGTATTATTATTACCATCACTTGCTGTAGATTCAATTGAATACACATAATAAGAACTACTACTTTCAATATCGACACCATTAGAGTTAATTAATTGTTTGGAAAAAGAATTATATTCTAAATTTTGAACAATATTTTTAATTTCTTGATGTTTTTCAAGTTGTTTTGTCGCAATTTCAATTAACTTTTGCTTATAATCAAATAAATTTCTTTTTTCTAATTTTAAATCACAATGTATATCAATTTGACTGGCAAAATCACTAGTTATTTTCTTCTCTGTATATTTAGATAATTCTTTAATTTCAAAAATCAATGATTCATCTAACATTTCGCTACTTAATGTAACTATATTATCAAAATACTTAGCTTTTATTAAATAACTAGTAATGTCAATAGTTTGATCTTTTTCAATCGAATCTTTCATTGCTTCCAAAGATACAGAATAATTTTTTGTTATCATTATTTCTACATCATTTATACCATTCTCTTGACACAATTTTATAAAATCTTTACTATTCATCGCTTCCACCTACCTGCATTTTTGATACTTTAATTGTTGGTTGTCCACAAGTTACAAATACTTTTCCACTAACACTACCACAATATCCATCAGCTAAAATTAAGTCATTACTAACACTCTCAATTTTAGTTAAAACATCTTTTCCTGTTCCTCTTAAACATAGCCCTTTTAAATATTTAGTTAATTTTCCATTTTCAATTAATCTTGCACATTGAACATCGAAATTAAAATTACCACTTGCTGTATCTACTAATCCTCCACCAAGTTTTTCACAATAAATACCATATTTAGTACTTTCTATCATATCCTCAACAGAATCTTTTCCTGGAGCTATATAAGTATTGGACATACGAGAAGTTGGTTCAAAAGTATAATCTTGTCTTCTACCAGAACCAGTTATAGAACAATTATCCATCTTTCTTTGATTAAGATAATCAACCATATAAGACTTTAAAACACCATTTTCAATTAAAACTTTCTTTTGAGGTTCTGTTCCTTCATCATCAATATTGAAACTTCCCCAAGCATTAGAAATTGTTGCATCGTCAATTAAAGTTACTTTATCACTAGCAATCTTTTGATTAAGAAGACCTGTAAAACAACTAGTTTTGGGGGCAATAGATGTTGCTTCTAATCCATGACCACAAGCTTCGTGAAATATTACAGCACCAAAACCATTCTTTATAATTACTGGGTATTCTCCTCCTTTAATTGTTTCAGCGTGTAAATTGTTTATAGCTTTGTCTACTGTATCTTTTGTTAATTTTTCTACATCAATATCATCAAGAAATTCATAACCTTGAGCACTACCTCGAGCTGTAAATAAAGTTTCTTTCAAATCGTTTTCTTCAACAAAAACATGTATTAATAAACGAGTATTTGTATAAGATGTGGATTTCATAAAACCTCTTGTACTAGCTATAGTTATTTCTTTATCTTCCTCAATTAAGGTTGCTTTTACTTGTGTTACTAATTTGGAATAATTTCTTGCTATTTCATTTATTTTATGAAGTAATGCTATTTTCTTTTCTGTTTCATAATCATCATGTTTAATTGTACAAGGAACAATATCACTTACTTTTTCTTCTTTTAATTCAAGTTTAGGTATTATTCTTTTACTATTATAAGTATTAAGATGTTCTTTAATCATTCTATCTAAATTATCTTTAGATATATCACTTGATGCAGTATATCTAGTTGAGGTATTTAAAGCACTTCTTATTCCTATTCCATGTCGATGTCTTACACTTATTTTATTTATTTCTGATGCAACTAATTCATAATTTTTTGTTTTTGATTTTTCATAATAAACTTCTGCAAAATCACATCCAGTTTCTGTAATACTATTTAAAATATTTTCATATTGTTCTTTTGTCATATCATCACCTTTATAAATTATAGCACAAAAAAAGTTGCTTATAACAACTTTTTATATTCATTATAATCTTCACTTGTATATGTATTTAATATTACTTTTGTAAAAGTATTTGGATTGTTTTTCAAAAACTCTTTTACAGTATCTAAAGCAATATCTGCTGCTTCACTTTTAGGGAAATGAAACTTTCCTGTTGAGATACAAGGAATGGCAATTGTTTTAAATTCTTTTGTTTTAGCCAATTCCAAGATTGAATTGTAACACTTTTTTAAGTTGTTACGATTTTCTTCAGTTACAATACCATTTAACACTTTTGGAGCCACAGTATGAATGATATATTTAGAAGGTAAGTTATAAGCTTTTGTAAGTTTGGCACTTCCTACCTTATTATCCTTATCTATCTCAATAATTTTTGAACATTCTAGTTTCAACCCCATACCAGCACGACTATGAATAAGTCTGTCAATTGAATGGATAGATTCTTGACAAGGCATCAATGTACTATTAGTAGTATTTACTATAACATCAACTGCTAATCTTGTTATATCTCCCTGCCATAAAGCAATAACCGAAGCAAACTCATCATTACTACCTAATAAATCATTAATATAAGGTATATCTGTTTCTAAAACTATACCTCCTCTTTCTTTTAATTCCGTCTTTAATAATTGGCTTTCCATTTCCAAGATATGGCCATTTATTGGTTTAGCTTCTCTTGCTAGAATAAAATCATCTAAAAAAATTCTTTTTTCTTCTTCATCATCTGGTATATCTATACTATTATCGATATTGTTCTCTTTACATAGGTAATTGATTAAAGCATCAACTAATACCTCTTTATTCATGCTATCACCTATTATAAGTATATAGATTTTTTCTTATTTTAGCAATATTTTGTTGATTTTTCGACCTATTTTTTCAAATACTTCAAAATCATATTTCTTGCTTTAGCAGTATGAGCATAATCTAGCCATTCCTCTGTTGGACCTTTGGCTATTCCATTACTAATAACTCTAATATGATCTTGATCTTGTAATACATAATTAAAATCGAATATTTCTTGATCATTTACAAGAGCTAAAGCTAATTGAGTTGCAACTTTTTCTCCTAAAATATAAGCAAAGTCAATTATTGTAGAACCTTTAGGTATTTCATATTGTTTTCCATTATTATCGTAAACGACTATTGTTGATAACTCGTCTTTTAAATGACGAAAAAAATCTATATCATTTTTATAGGCTTTATTTATTTCAGCAATAGATTCATAGAACGGATAACTATTCTTAACATATTCAAGCATAGCTAATCTATCTTCTTGGTTATTAATATCCCAATATCTTGCTAATCCAAAAGATGCAACTTCTCCCATTCTAAAAGTTTTTAATTGAATTTGAACTTGTCGATCGTTAAGTCCCCAAACAGTAGTATGAAGGCTTTGATACTTATTTTCTTTAGGATTACATATATAATCTTTAAATGTGCCATTTACAGGTTTATATAACTCATGAATAGGTCTTAACATTAGATAACAATTATCAACATTATCTAACATTATTTTTATAGAAATTAAGTCATGAATTGTTCTTAATCGAGCGTTTTTAATACTTGTTCCAGAATCTTTTAAATCACGATAGATACTATATAAGTTTTTAGTTCTAATTTTAATTAAATGATCTATATCTCTTTGAGTTAATATTTTATCTATATTATTAGCCATTTCATTTATATATTTTTTATATGTTATATTCTCTCTTTTTACTTTGGATTCAATCCTTTTATATTCTTCCGTATATAAATAATAGAAAGATAGATCTTCTAATTCATTTTTTATTCTATTTAATCCTAAACGATTAGCTATAGGAACAAATATTGTTTTAGTTGCTATTGCTTTTTCTATTTGTTTTTCAGTTGATAAATACTCTAAAGTACGCATATTGTGGAGACGATCAGCCAGTCTAACATAAAAACTTCTAATATCAGTTAAAATACTAACAACAACTTTACGATCATTAGCGCAATGTCTTACCCCTCTATTTGGTAAATATACTTGATCGAAATTAGTAACACCTTCAACAATAGTTGCTGTATCATGACCAAACATTACTTCTAGGTCTTCTTTAGTAAGGTAAGTATCTTCAACAGAATCATGTAATAAACCTGATACTATAGTATCTGTGTCCATATAACTATCGGCTAGAATATATGCTACTTCTAAAGGATGGATAATATATGGTTCTCCACTTTGACGCATTTGACCAGCGTGAGCAAGACTAGCTATTTTGTAAGCTTGGACAATCTTCCCTACACCAGCCGGATTATAACTTTTAACTTTTTGAATTAAATCTTCTATCGTTACTGCCATTATTACACCCCCAAAAAGACAAAAAAACGCTCAGATTAAAACTGTACGTTTTCAAGAATATGGTTAATATTAAAGAAATAAATATAGTTCTTCATATTACCACCTCGCTTATAATGTTAACTTAACTTTATATAGTTGTCAACATAAAAAAATGAGATGTTACATCTCATCTGTTATTTCTTCAAATTGATCTTTTGTAGCTCCACAATATGGACATACCCAATCTTCTCCTAATTCTTCAAAAAGACATGGTTCTTTAGCATCATCATATATGTAACCACATAATATACATCTATATTTTTTCATCTTAATAATTCTCCGCCTTTAATTCAAAGTAACTTTGTGGATGTGCACATACAGGACATACTTCTGGAGCTTGTTTACCAACTACAATATGTCCACAGTTGCGACAAACCCATATAGCATCTCCTTCTTTAGAGAATACTACAGCATCTTCAATGTTTTTAAGAAGTTTTCTATATCTTTCTTCATGATGTTTTTCAATAGCAGCAACTGCTTCAAATTTAGCTGCAATACTATCAAATCCTTCTTCTCTTGCTTCACGAGCAAATTCAGCATACATATCTGTCCATTCATAGTTTTCACCATCTGCTGCTGCTTGTAAGTTTTCAATAGTAGAAGGAATAGTTCCACCATTTAATTCTTTGAACCACATTTTAGCATGTTCTTTTTCATTATTTGCTGTTTCTTCAAAAATAGCTGCAATTTGTTCATATCCATCTTTTTTAGCTTTGCTTGCAAAATAAGTATATTTATTTCTTGCTTGAGATTCTCCTGCAAAAGCAGCTAATAAGTTTTGTTCAGTTTTTGATCCTTTTAATTCCATAATAACACTCCTATCTTTTGTAATCTTTGATTACTTAAAAATATTATACATTAGAAAAACTATTTTTTAAATATCTTTTTTACAGATAATTTGTCAATTAAATAAAAAATTATTTTATTTATTTTTCTTTAATAAATCTCTAATTTCTTCTAATAAAATGACTTCATCAGATTTCTTTGGCTCTTTTTTAGCTTCTTCTTCATGTTTACGAGTTAATCTATTAACTACTTTAACAATAATAAAAATACAGAATGCAACAATTAAAAAGTCAATTACATTTTGAATAAATGTTCCATAATTTATTACGGCATCTTTTACTTTAATAGAAAGACTTGAAAAATCATGTCCCCCAATGAATACACCTATTAATGGCATTAATATATCATTTACTATAGAAGTAACAATTTTACCAAAAGCACTCCCAACAATAACACCCACTGCCATATCTAGAACATTGCCACGTGAAATAAATTCCTTGAATTCTTTAAAGAATCCATTACCTTTTTTTAATATGTCATCTTTATCAATTTTTTTTGTCATAAAATAAGCCCTCCTAATGTTGATTATACCATATTTTAAAATATTTTATCATCATAATACTAAGTTTTGAAATCATTCAAATTACTTTTATATATTCCATATAATATCTTTTTCCATCTTCATCTTTTATTCTAAAACTTAATTTATTATATAGATTAACTGCTACTTTATTTTCTTTTAGAACATTTATATATATCGGATAATTTCCAAATGTATATATTTCTTCAATAACTTTTTTTATTAATTTTGTTGCAATTCCATTATTTCTAAAGTTAATATCTACAAATAAACCATCAATTAAATATTTATCTTCTATTTTTTTGGCAAAAATATATCCTATTGGGGTATTTTTATTTTTATATAATAAAAGAATATTTTGGTTATTAATCATATTAATAAAGTAATTTTCAACAACAAATTTTTCCTCAATAGTATTGTCGTATTTTCTTTCATCTTGAATTAATAAAGTTAAAAAATTATCACATATTTTACAATCATCAAGATTTTTTACTTTGATAATCATTTAATATTCACCTTCTTGTTTTTATTCTTTATAATCTGTTATATATCAATTATATCATGCTAAAAATATTATTATCAAAATTTATTGTTTCTTTATTAATTTTTTTGAACCAATTTCGTAAATAGATAAATCCTTATTTAAAAATTTAATTATTTCTATATATGTCGGATTATTTATACTAGTTTTATCTTCCCAGAGTTCATGAATTATAGAAGATAAAATATCTCTCATGTCTACACCATATCTTTCTTTTTGAGACTTAATTGCTACTGTTATTGATGGACGTTCTGATTCATTAGCAATATTCCATGCTTGTTCTACACTTTTTAGCAATTCTTTTCTATATATTTTTTTATCAAAGTATATTTCTAAATAGTCCAGAAGATGATTTAAAGCTTTAGGAGTATAGCAATAAGAATCACCCGGTAAAAAGGAAATATCTTTTAATTGCTTATTAGTTAAGTGTTCTGGTAGTATAATACCTTTAATATTTTCTCGGGTAATTTTTTCATAAGCAAATACTTCATCATCAAAATTAGATTCTAAACTTCCCACTTCATTAACTTTAATATTTCGATCAATCATTAATGATAAAGAAGTTAAAGTGTGAAGTGAAAAAGCCTCGAAGAATTGAGAAAAAGTTGGCTCTTTATCATATTTTGTTCTATATAGTTTATCATAATCAACTAAAGAAATATAATCCATCCCATTTTTGCAGTCATAACTTCTAATGCTATGTACATAAAATGATAATAATTTTAATTCTTCTATTTCTTTTCTCGATAATATCCCGTATTTTAAAATATAATCTAGTTTTACTAAATTCAAATCTATTATTGAATGAAAATAATAATTTCTAAAAAAGGAATCATTAGCCTTTACAGTATTAATATATTGACCTATATCATAGCATCTAATCATTATGAACCTCCTAATTTTTTGTGAATTATTATAATAGAAAAAAGACTTTTTTGACAAGTCTTCGATTTTATAATTCGATAGGACTCGAACCTACCACCTAAAGTTTAGGAAACTTTTGCTCTATCCCGATGAGCTACGAGGACAAATAAAATATAAACTAATTATAGCATAATTTTTATATTTTGTCTCAATTTCGCCACCTTTGAAATTACTATCTTTCCCAAATTTTTGCTTTTTAAATTAATATATTTATTATCTATAATATTTGTAGTTATAATACTATTAATGGTGCAGTTTTGGTACAACTAAAATTCTTATAAATAAAGGACAAATTAATAAATTAACACCATCAAATCTATGATTTGACACTATTTTTGCAAGTGCAAAAAGTGCTTTTGGAGTCATTTTTTTATTAAATATCCTTATGTAATAAGCATTTATCTAAAAAAGTGACACAAACACCTATCTTATTATATTACTTTCTTTTTAATATTCATTTTAGGTTGAATTATCTGCCCTGTACTAAATTCAACTATTGGACAATCATAATTATACTTTTCTAATAAATCAGTAATCACATCTAATAATTCTATATCTTCTATTGAAACAAATTCTAGATATTGTCTTACATTGATTGGCTCGTCTATACATATTTCATCAGCTAAGATACCGTAATTAGAAATTCTTAAATCATCAAGTATTTTTTTATTTAATAATAATGTTATGCCGTGGTAATAACCTTTCCATGCATAATCTTCACTATAAAGTCCAGAGTTTAAATTGTAACAATTAATTACAAATTCATCCACATCTTCATAACTTATATTATGATCTCCAACAATTTTATCTACTATCTTTTCACCATAAAAATGAGGATGTAATTTTTTACTCAATTCATATATTTTTTGATCTAGCGGATAAAAACCTAATGATATTCTTGAACTATAACCCATTTCAGCATAAACATTACATTTTGGAATTACATTATAATTTATACTTTCTTCGGCATTTACAATATAGCCTGTTTTTAATATTGATTCAAATAAATATATACTACCATTATCACTATTTATTCCCTGAATACCATGGTATAAGTAATTTCTAATATCAATCTTTTCCATATATCCTCCTCCGTTTTTGTGGTTTATTATAACATAAAAAACTAAATATAAAATATATCTAGTCATATATAATATTAAATTTAACGAAAATCATTGATTATGAACATATGTTTTGGTATAATTTATTTAGGAATACTTTAACAGTTGAGTGCTTACCTCCGAAAGGAGGTGGTGAAATGACTAAGAAAGATTTTTTAATCTTTGCTTTAATCATTATCATCCTTCTACTTATACTTCTATTATTCAAATGATAATGAATTATAAAAAGAAAATGCACTCAATCTAACAAGATTAAGTGCGACCCAAATTGGTGAGTACTCAACTTTGCGATGTTAAGTATTCCTTTTTATTTTATGCAAGTTTCCTTGACATATTCATAATAACATAAAAAAGACTTTTTGACAAGTCTTCGATTTCATACTGGTGTCCCCGATAGGACTCGAACCTACCACCTAAAGTTTAGGAAACTTTTGCTCTATCCCGATGAGCTACGAGGACATATAAAATACAAATTAATTATAACATACTTTTGATAACTTATTTTATATTTTTTAGATCTTTGCCACCATTTCGCCACTAAATATTATCGTAATCTTTTCCCTGACCTTATTTTAAAGGAAATTATAAAAATAATATTCTCTCCCTTTTAAGTAATAATTTTATCTGATATAAGATTTTCTAATTTACAAGAAATTTTTAAAGATATTTTTGTATTTTTGTGTTAATTTTAAAAAGTGGAAAAAATTTCTTACACTTTTTCGCCACTTTATATTTTTATAAAATTTATCCTAGCCCTTTATTATCAATGAATTTTTCATTTTTGAATTATTCCTTAGGAGGCAGGTACTCTATCCAACTGAGTTACAAGGACATCAACAAAATAATAGTAACATAAAAAGAAGAACTTATCCAGCTCTTTTAATTTCTTTTTCTTCACTTATATCATACATTTGTGTATCTTCAATGCTAAGTTTTTGTTCTTTTCTAATTTTCTTTTTAATTGTCATAGTTTTATTACCACGATATGCTTCTTTGTATTTTTCTAGAAATTCACGATAGTCTTCTTTATTATCAATTGTTTTAATAATTAAATCATAAGGATGTTTTTTGAAATAATCACGAGTTGTCGGTTCTATTTCATAAGAATCTTTAGTTTCACTTTTAATAATAAAGTTGGCATAACATTTATCTAAACATTTTACAACTAAAACATGAAGTGTTTCAGAATTTCTAACAATTAAGTTTTTAGCTATTTTAGTATATAATCCATTAGCAGAAGAAATATTATTGGCACCAACTAGTTTGTAATAATTAGGCATTGTAAATGTCGTTTCAATTATTTCTGCTTCTTCATCTAAAGCCATTTCTTCATCAGTGATTTTTTCACAAATATAATAATCTTTATTTTCTTCTTTAACTCTAAAGATCATATGTTCATTATCATTTAAACCAATATATAAAATAGAACTTTTTGATTTCTCTGGTTCAGTTACTTCTATCTTTTCTGTTTCAATTACTTTTTGTTTAGTTTCTATAATTGTTTTTCCACTATTTTCTTCTTCATTTAATAGTGTACTTTCAGCAATAATTTCTTTTTCTTTAATATCTTTTTTTGTATAATCTTTAATTCTATACTGAATTTCTCCATAAGCTGGAAGATGAATTGATTCATATAAATCTTTTAACATTTCTTTTGTGAAAGAATAATCTACATAATATATACCATTTTCTTTGATAACCGGAACTATAAAATTAGACACAGGATTATCAATATTAGTACAAGTTATAAATTCACGTTTGTAGGCAGGACTGTATTTATGATCAATAATTAAGACACGATCATATCCACCTTTTTTATTTTGAAGTTCACAACTTAAACTTAACATATTTACACCTTCTATCTTTGAATAGTTATTAAATTAAATATAAATAGTAATAGTACATTTAAAGCTAGACTCGATTTAAAACAACACATTTCATAAGCTGCAACTGCTTTATCCATTGTTGTAACTAACCAGCTTTCTTTATATTTAGGAATTTCTGGAGATAGAGGAAACATATGAGATTTAATAATGTTTTCTTCTATCTTACCTATATTATAATACTTTTTAGCATTTTCTAAAGCAATAAGTGGATGTTCTTTTAATTTTTCAACTTTATTTGTAGCACTTGTAAATTCATCATTAGTATAAAAATCATGTAGTAATGCTGCTCTTGTAACTAACTTTATATTTTTCATATGTAAAAACTTTGCCACTTTAAAAGTGAATTTGGCAACCCTTAGAGAGTGTCCATATCTTGATATACCATGATGTAATTCTTTATCAAGTTCTTTAAATTTATTATTATTAAGAATGTCCCCGCAGTACGAGTCAAACTCCTTCGTTTTCTTCTTTGTCATTCTGCTCACCTCAGACTATGACATTATATCAAAAATCTTAGAAGAAATCAACTTTGCTACATCTTATAATAATTCTATGATACGAAAAAATAATTTTGTAATAGTTTTGTCTATTTAACGCATTATTATGTAGATTATATATTGCAAATATAAGAAAATCATAACAATTCCTTGGAAACGACCTAAGTCTTTATTTTTACATAATTTATAAACTATTAAACCTACTATTGTCATTACAATTAAATCAATTAAAATATGAAAATTAATAACTAATGGATTTATTGCACTTGAAACTCCTAAAATAAATAAGATATTAAATATATTAGAACCAATTACATTTCCAATTGCAAGGTCATTTTCACCTTTTATTGTTGCTACAACAGATGTTACAAGTTCTGGTAAAGATGTTCCAACTGCTACTATTGTAAGACCTATTAAATGTTCACTAACACCAAAAGAACTGGCTATTATTGTAGCACTATCAACAACAGCATTACCACCTAAAATTGTCCCAAAAAGACCAAAGATGATTTTGAAGATATATGAATATTTAAAAGGTAATTTTTCTTCGTGAATATTGCTTTCTTTATGACTTTTAATAAGATTATATAAATATAAAGATAATAGTACTAAGAATAATAGTCCCTCTTTGCGACTTAAACTTATAAAATTAGGACTAACAAAATAGTCAACAAAAACAAATATTAAAAATAAAATATAGGTTAATAATAAAAAGGGAAAATCTTTCGAAATAATTTGTTTATCTGCTGTTAATGGTTTAAATAAGGAACTCACTCCTAAAACTAAAAGAATATTGCAGATGTTAGAACCAATTATATTACCAACTGCTATGCCATTTTTTCCTTCAATGCTAGAAATAATACTTACAGTTGCTTCTGGAGCACTAGTTCCAAAGGCAACAATAGTTAAACCAATTATAAGTGTTGATATACCTAATGATTTAGCGAGTTTACTACTGCCATCAACAAATATATCAGCACATTTTACTAAAATTATAAAACCAATTATTAAAATAATGTATGCCATATCTCCTCCACAATATCTATAAAAATATATGTAGAAGATAAAATTAATATACAAAATAAAAAATATTATCAATGCATTCGGTCACTTTTTGGTCACTTTTTAGTCACTTTATTTTTATGTAAGAAAAAACGAACCAAAATGGTTCGAGTAATTCATCAATGGTGCCGATTGACTGAGTTGAACAAGTCACCTTATGCAAACAACGCATACGTTCTAACGTTATTACTAAATCGGCATATATAAGGAATTAATAATTCCAAACTAATAGTACCACAATAACCTGTATTTGGCAAATATTACATCATTAATTCCTTACTATTATTATGAACTCTGTAAAGTATTTTATACTATTAAATTTTATTATTTCAGCAAAAACGTGAATTTTATTCTGTTCTTAATGCTTCAACCGGATCCTTTTTTGATGCTATTTTAGCTGGAATGAATCCTGCTATGACAGTTAACATAATACTAATAACTATTAAGATAACAGCACCATTAACTGGTAGTTTAGATAAATTACTAATATCTGTTATTTTTTTAATAACAATATTTGCTGGTATATTAATTAATAATGTAACAACAATACCTAGAACACCTGCACATAATCCTTCAATTAAAGTTTCAGCATTAAATACTCTTGAAATATCTTTTTTAGAAGCACCCATTGCTCTTAAAATACCAATTTCCTTTGTTCTTTCAATTACTGAAATATAAGTTATTATAGCTATCATTATAGATGATACAACTAAACTTATAGCAACGAATGCAATTAAAACACTACTAATAACGTTAATAATTGTTGAAACAGAAGACATCATTATTCCTACTACATCAGTATAAGTAATTTGTTCATTTTCATCTTTATCTTCATTATACTTATCAATAATCTTAGTAATTTCTTCTTTTGAATCGAAATCCTTAGGATAAATGTTAATAGAATCAGGACTTTCTAAATTTGCTACTCCTAATTTACTAAGGTTATTTTCATAAGTACTATTTGCATTTTCAGCATATGAAGAAATATATTTTTCTAATTCTTTCTGACTCATTTTTTGTAAAGATTGTTTTTGTGCTGGAGTTAAACTTGCTATATCAAATTCTTCTGTTGAAGTAAATTTAGTATTAGTAAAGACATTTATTTCAGGATTAGCTAATTGTTGTTTTACTATCTTATGTTCATTTGTAGCATTAATTAAATGTTCAACTAAGCCATGTGTATAACCTACCATTCCTGAATTGGATTCTCCTACTATTCCATCAGAACTTGGTTTAATAATACCAACTATTCTAACTTCTTCAGCATTTTTGATGACTTTTTTCATATATTCTTTATCGCTTTTAGAATCAACCCATATACCATTTATTTCTTGATAATATTCAGCACTTGGAACTAGTTTAAATGATAATCCTAATAATTCTTCTTTTGTGTATGTATGGTTTTCAAAATGAACTTCTTGACCAGAAATCATATTATTAAACTCAGTTTTTAAGTCTTCTTGAGATAATAAACCTAAACTATATAAAGTATAATCAGATATTTCATTATTATCATTAATTAAAAGAATCATTTCATTATATTCTTTAGGCCATGCACCTGCAACTAATTCATATTGTTGTTCTAATAGTTCTTGGTTATCCATAAGTTCATAGAAAACATCATAATTTGACATATAACCAGAATAAGCACTTGATATACCATCGGTACCCATACCTATAGCATCAAAAATTTTTGTTGGATTTACTTGCGTAATTTTTTCAGTATCATTTTTATAAAGATTTAGAGTTACATTATATCCATATTTAATATCTGATATATAATCATTAATCTTTTTACCATCATTTTCTAGATAATTTTTAAAGTTTTCTAGATCATTAACTTTAACTTCTTGAGACATTGTTGTAAATAAATCTCCCATAATATTTAAAGAATGAATATTATCATCATCATATTCTTTCTTTTCACTATTTCCCATCATAGCTGTCATCATTGTAGACATATCGATAGATTCTTTTTGAATAACTAAAGGATAAGAACTTAATGTTTCTTCTTCAACTTTATCAATATAATTTTGAATACCATTAGCTAAGGACAAAATTAAAGCAATTCCTATAATACCTATAGAACCAGCAAATGCTGTTAATAAAGTACGACCTTTCTTAGTCATTAAATTATTTAAACTTAGAGATAATGCTGTTAAAAAACTCATTGAAGTCTTTTTAGTTTTTTTATTATTTTCAACTTTTTTTAATTCCTCTTTACCATCAAATGGATTTGTATCATCAATAATTTCTCCATCTAATAATTTAACAATACGATTAGAATAGTTAATTGCTAATTCAGGATTATGAGTTACCATGATTACTAGTTTATCTTTAGCTATTTCACTTAATAAATCCATTACTTGTAAACTTGTTTCAGAATCTAATGCTCCAGTTGGTTCATCAGCAAGTAATATTTCTGGATCATTTACTAAAGCTCTTGCTATTGCAATTCTTTGCATTTGACCACCAGACATTTGGTTAGGTTTTTTATACATTTGTTTTTCTAATCCAACTTTTTTTAAAACAGCTATACTTCTTTTTCTTCTTTCTTCCTTACCAATTCCAGATAATGTTAATGCTAGTTCAACATTTCTTAGTGCAGTTTGATGAGGAATTAAATTATAACTTTGAAAAACAAAACCTACACGATGATTACGATATGTATCCCAATCACGATCATTAAACTCCTTAGTAGATATCCCATTAATTATTAAGTCACCTTGGGTATATTTATCTAATCCTCCAATTATATTTAACATTGTAGTTTTTCCACTACCACTTTGTCCTAAAATAGAAACAAACTCATTTTGACGAAACTTTATATCAATTTTATTTAAAGCTTTTTGCTTAGTACCTGCTACTTCATATATTTTACTTATTTTCTTTAGTTCTAGCATAGTAGTCACTCCTTTACTCAAAATATAATACCACTATTCTTATTTTATTGTAAACTATTAAAAGAAATGTGCTTATTCCCTAAAATTTAAAAAAAATCACTTTCGTGATTCTATAGATAATTTTTTAATTCTTCTAAAGATTCTTCCTGCATAGTAATATATTCCTCAACAATATTTTTTACATCACTATCTATTTCTTTATTATTAAGTATTTTTTTACCTTCTATAATACCCATATTTGTTCCTTTAATAAGTAATTCAGCAATTTTAGAATTACTATGATCTGTTAAAGTCTTCATTTCAATACCATACCAAGTCATAGCTTTATTAATAGCGTTAGTTTCATGTGGTGTATCTTTACTATTATATTTACTATAGATTTCATTTACTTTTTTTGAAATAGTTTGATACTTTTCATATTGATTTTGTAATACTTTTTCAAATGATTTATCATCTACTTTATCAAGAATAAAATGAATAGCATCAATTCCCATTGTAGCTCCTTTGTTAATCTCATCAAGAGCATTTATATTTTCTTTCATATTTTCCTCCTAAGCTTAGTATGTTCTTTTTGCTATTATTTAATACCCAAAAATCTATATTTTGAATTTATAATTTCATTTTTAAATAACAAAAAACTAGATTACTCTAGTTATGATTTGACTTATTTTCTTAAGTTTATTCTTCTATAAAATCTTTTAATTTTCTTGTATTTCTTGGATGTCTCATTTTTACTAATGCTTTTTGCTCTTGTTTTGAAATCAAACTTATAGAACATCCAAATATTTTTGCAACTTCTTCTTGTGTTTTCTTATGAGCTTCATCAAGACCATATCGTAATAAGATAATCTGTTGTTCCCTAGAAGTTAAGCATTGCAATGCTTCACGAACAATATCTATTTTCATTTCAGATATAACATCTTCAATCAATTGTTCAGCATTAGTACCAACTAGATCTTCTATTTTCATTTCATCTCCATCTTTATTCTGCCCTATTGGTTGATCAAAACTTAATACATGACTATGTTTTTTATATTTTCTTAATTCCATCTTCATTTGATTTTCAATTGCAGTAGAAATATAGGAACTAAATCCTTCAATAGCACATTCTGAATAATTGAACTTATTGATAGCTCGAATTAATCCTTCATTACCAGCAGAAAAAAGTTCCTCAAAAGTTAATCCCTTTCCTAAATATTTTCTCGCAATAACTCTTACTAAGCCTTCATTAGAAGCAATTAATAATGTTAACGCATTTTTATCTTTTATTTCTCTCCATGCTCTTAAACATTGTTTTATTTCATCCATTGTTAATTTTCTAGCTTTTTCCATTTATTTCTCCTCCGTTATTTTGGTTCTAGTTAATCTTTTTTGATAACCTAGTTCTTCAGCTTTAGCACCTACTGAATGAGTACTTCTTCCCAATGCTTCAGCAATTTCAGAATAAGTCATATTTTGATAATTTTCTCTTAAATATTTTAATTCTTTACCTTTCCAATATCGAGGTAACATATAACTATAACCCAAATTTCTTAACAAATTAGCAACTGCCCATTCACTTCTGTTAATAGATTCAGCAATTTCTAAATAATCTTTCCCAGCTTTAAATAAGTTTTCAGCTTGTTTTATTTCTTCTTCAGTCCACTTACGATACCAAAGAGGATTTTCTTTAATATCTCTAACCCTTTTTTCTTTCAACCATTCTGGTTCTGTACCAAGCATATTTTTTTCGACGCATCTTGAATCCCATTCATTTTGATTATTCTCCAAAAATTCCATTAAATCATTCCATGTAATTACATAATATGATCTACTATTAGTTAACTTTTTCTTTTTTAATTTTAATCCTAAATCTACCCATGTTGATGTGATTCTATCACGTTTAATATTTAGTAAATCACACATATCAGATACTGTAATAAGATCATAATTATTTTTAACCATAGGTCCAAGTCCCATTCTTACTGCCTTAACCTTTAAAGAAAAAACAGTTCTTTTCATAGTTTTTGCTATAGTTTCAATAGATTTAGTTCCCCATAAATCAGATAATAAAGTTTCTTCCTCTATAGTCCATGTTCTTCTGTCTTGTATTAAAGTAATTCCTAATTTTCTAGCCTTTAAATAAATAGCATTTTCTGTTTTATCCATAATTTTTGCTATTTCAGAATAATGATATTTATCAGATAATATTTTTAATGTCTTAATTTCTTCATCGGTCCACTCATTTGATGTAGGTATATCTAAACCATATTTTTCTGCTACTTTGCAAACTGCGTACCATGAACAATTAAACTTTTTTTTCATACTATGAGGAGATTCCTTTCCCCAATTATTAACTATATAATTTATTTCATCTTGTGTAAATTCTCTTTTTTTCCCTTTCATATCAGTCACTACCTATTTTATTTCTTATTTTTTCGTTTCATTTTCATCATTACTTTCCAACACTATATCAATAAAATTGGGCAATTTTCGTTTATAAATTGTAAATTTGTCTTTACTAAATAAAAATTCTTGGCACTCTATTTGATATTGTACTTAAAATTTCATAATTTATAGTGTTGCATTCATTTGCAATATCTTCAAGTGTTTGAATGTTATTATCCCAAATATATACATCATTCCCAACTTCTGCATTTTCTATATTGGTTACATCTATCATGCAACTATCCATACATATATTACCTAATATTGGAGCTTTTTGGTTGTTTATTACAACTGTTCCTTTATTCGAAAGTTGTCTTCTTAAACCATCTGCATATCCTATTGGTATGGTTGCAATTTTCATATTATTGTCAGTTATAAATTTCCTTGAATAACTTATAGAAGTGTTTTTACTTACTTCTTTTATAAATGTAATTTTTGTTTTTAAACTACAAATTGGTTCTACATCTATTTTTTCTTTAGCGTTTTTAAAAGATTCATAACCATACATTATTATACCTGGTCTAACCATATTTGAAATATCATCATTATAGTTTATAAGTCCATTTGATGCTGATGAATGAATATATTTTATTGTATCAAAATTATCGGTAATTATTTTGACTGATTCTTTAAATAACTTTAACTGCATATTTGTATATTCTTTATCATAATCCGCAGAAGAAAGATGTGTATAACATCCTTCAACCATTATGTTTTGGTTACTCTTTATTTTATCTATAAAGCACTTTAAATCTTCTATTTTTATACCCGTTCTATTCATGCCTGTTTCAATTTCTAAATGAACTTTTATTTTTTTATTTATTTTAAGAATTCTTTCTAAAAAAGAAAAATCACTTATTCCTATTGTAATATCATATTTTATAATACTATCTATATCATTATAATAAGGTTGATTTAAAATAAATATTTCTTTTTTATATCCAAGATTTCTTAATTATATTGCTTCATCAACAATAGCAACTGCGACAATATCAAATTCATTTATTATGTCTAGGTTCTTGTTTATATACGTTCCATAAGCATTTGCTTTTATTATTGGCATTATTGTTTTATTACCTACATATTTTTTTATTTTTTCAATATTTGTTTTAAATCTATTAGTATTTACTTCCATAATAGTCGGTCTCATATCATTCTCCTATATATTTTTATTATATGCAGGTTGAGTTATAACCTCTAACTGCATAATATGTATTATTTCTTTTAACTTTTTTTAAAATTTTGTTCTATTAATATAAAATCAGACAAAAAATCTCCTCATTGCATAATATTATACATCTAAAACTATTATTTTTAAATAGATACTCGTTTTTATTATTATACAGAACAATGACTGTTGATTGATTACATCTTCTACAGAAAGAATGCTAGATATTTATAAAAAATTTTCTAATCTCATTTCTAACAAAGAACTTTTGATACTTTATTTTGACAAATTCTTTTTATTTATATTTAGTTCGAATAGGTTAAACATATTCGCTAGTGGTACCAGTAAGGAGCAGGTCTAACAACTCCTAAGCTAAAAGATTATAGTAAGTAATAAACTTACTAACTAATTACATTATATAGCATTTTTTCCAACAAAAACATCATATATTTCTTTATATCGATATCCTAGTTTTGCATATGTTGAATCAGGAACAAGTATTCCTATTTCTATTAATTGGTCTATTAAAGTAGATACAGTATTTCTTGATACACCAGATTCTTCTTCTATTTCTTTTTTTGTAAAAACTATTTGGTGCATCATAGCAGGCATTATTCTATATACAGCATTACTATTTAATGTTTTTATTTTATCCATATCTCTATTATAAATGCTTTTTATCATATTTATTTTAGAAATATAATTATTACATTGTTCAATAATACATTGTAAGAAAAATTTAATAAAGCCTAACATATTACCTTTTCTGCTTTCATTTAAAAATTTATGATAACTAGGTTTATATAATTCTATTACTTCTGATAAAAACAGAATTGGTCTATCATCAGTTAATTTAGCAAGTTGTATAGGAATAAGTGCTCTACCTAATCTACCATTTCCGTCACGATAAGCATGAATAGTTTCAAACTGAGAATGTGAAATAGCTAAATTAACAAAAAGTGGGTCGATAAATTCATCATTCATATATTTAAATAAATTATCCAATAATAATGGAACATCCTCAGGAATAGGAGGAATAAAAATTGCCTCTTCAATACCACAACCTTTAGATCCTATCCAATTTTGAATTGTTCTAATCTTTCCAGGTTCTTTTTCATTACCTCTAACACTATCTAACTATAAAAGTAAGTAAAAATGCACAATATTTTAAAAATATTGTGCATTTTTGTGTTTTTTTGACGTTTTTTGCACAATTTGAGTGCATTTATATAAAGTTCGAATAGTTCGAACAGATTCGCCAATGGTGCCTGTGGTGGGACTCGAACCCACACATTATTGCTAATACTGGATTTTGAGTCCAGCGCGTCTACCAATTCCGCCACACAGGCAAGTTACAAATCAATTGTATCATAATTTATGATACCTGTTAATAATTTTTTAATTATTGTTAATTAAAATATTGATATCCCGTTTATATACTAATTTAAATTTGGATATCC